>NZ_JAQMUH010000194.1:0-167293 GCF_028331025.1 Anabaenopsis arnoldii
AAATCAGTGTCACCACTCACATAGACTGTAATTTCCTTAGTGGTTTCCCCTGGGGCAAACTCAACTGTACCTGATGGTAATGGATTTCCATAAGTCAAAAGCAGTTGTACATCACCACCGGGATTTCCAAAGCTAAAGCCAAAAATGAACTCAGTGTTATCAATACCATCCAAGGTTGTTATTTGTCCTCCCAGGGCAAATTGTTGACCACTCTTGGCATTGAGGGCATTGACTAAACTTGAATTCAAGTCGATTGTGACTGTTGTATAACTATCTCCTGCGGAGAAATCCCTGGAACCATAAACTGTGCCATCACCTAGGTCGTTGTAGATACTAGTTAAGCCGTAACCACCTGCTCTGAGGGTACTTACCGGGGTGGTAACATCTCTTAACTCATAGGTCTCACTTGAATCATTTGAACTGTAGACGTAGGTTTGGATTTGTAATTGGGCAGCCGTCACTGGAGTTGTAAAGGTGGGTAGGTCAAAGGCTATCCAGTTACGGAAGTATCCGTCCGCATCATAAGTTTCACCTACAATATAGTTTGTATTACCCTCATCGTGCCATCCCGTGCTATCATACCATCCTGTATCTATGGCATTGATGATGCTGGCATTGGTGGTAGGAGTGATTGTTGGACTGGATGTGGGGCTGAAATCAACACCAGCAGGATTGATACCTGAGCCGATAATTTCCCAGTTGACCTCACTCACAGACTCGATGTACTCAAATACCCGGCTATTTCCGTAGGTAGCTAGGGCTGTTTCTATGGGGGTTGTTTCTGGTAGTTGCCATATTTCTACCTCTGGGAGATTAATGATTTGTGTCTTGACTACTCCCAGGCTATTTTTAATTTCATCGATTTGGGTGGTGGTGGATTGTGGGTTTAACTTGACTATCAGTCGATCAGCAGTATTGATAAATGCCGGAATAAGGCTAAAGTCAGCAGCATCAGCCGCACCGGAAAGGGTCACCGCCCAGTTGACGCTACTTGTACCTGTGGTGTCGCCGCTACGGGTGACGGTGAAGGTAAAGGGGGTTGTGCCTGTGTCGCCTTCTCCTTGCACTGCGTCAAGAGGGGCAATGTCTAAGGTAGGAGGTGGTGCATCATCATTAAGAATGGTTCCCTCTGCAGTGTCCGTGTTGATGATGGCGTCCGTAGCATCAGATAAGGTCACGCTGAATCCTTCATCACCTTCAAAATCAGTGTCACCACTCACATAGACTGTAATTTCCTTAGTGGTTTCCCCTGGCGCAAACTCAACTGTACCTGATGGTAGTGTTGTGGTGGTTGCCAGCAAGGCATTATAAACATTCAGTCGCCCCCCAGATACCGTAATCCCATTTAGAGTCTCAGTGGGGTCTACTGTCTGCAGTAACACGTCTTTCACCTGCTCGGCTGTCCAGGTGGGATTTTCTGACCATAGTAGTGCTGCGGCTCCCGCAACGTGGGGAGATGCCATGGAAGTTCCAGAATAGCTAGCGTAACCATTTCCGGGAACTGTGCTGTAAATATCTGAACCCGGCGCACCTAAATCTACTGTGGTCAGCCCATAGTTGGAGAACCATGATAGACCATCTGTGTGTGTGGTGGAAGCAACGGAGATGATATTGTCTAAATTGTAGCTTGCCGGATAGCTGGGGCTACTGTCGTTATTATTAGACTCATTTCCCGCCGCTGCAATGAATAATGACCCTGCGTCCCCAGCGGCTGCAATGGCATCGTATAGTGCTTGGCTGTAACCGCCACCTCCCCAGGAGTTGTTTGTCAGTTTTACCCCCTGGGCTGTGGCATAGTCCACTGCCAAAATTGCATCAGAAGTCCAACCAGAACCCGTGTCGTCTAGGAACTTTAAGGGCATAATCTTGGCGTTCCAAGCAACTCCTGTGACTCCCACCGCGTTATTACCTTTACCCGCAATGGTTCCAGATACATGAGTTCCATGTCCTTGTACATCCATGGGGTTGTTGTCGTTATAGGCAAAGTCCCAACCCCTGATGTCGTCTATGTAGCCGTTCCCGTCATCATCTATACCATTGCCAGCAATTTCTCCGGTGTTTGTCCAAATGTTCCCCACTAAGTCCGGGTGGGTATAATCTACTCCGGTGTCAATTACACCAATTACTAAGTCGGGGTTACCAGTTTGAATGTCCCAGGCTTCTGGGGCGTCGATGTCTACATCTGGGGTGCCCCCTGTTTGTCCTGTGTTATGTAGTCCCCACAGGAGGTTAAAGCTGGGGTCGTTGGGAATGGTGGCGGCGGTGGTGACAATATAATCAGGCTCAATGTATTTAAATACTTGACTCCTACCGTAGGTGGATAGGGCTGTTTCTACGGAGGTTGTCCCTGATAGTTGCCAAATTTCTGCCCCGGTGAGTCTGATGTTTTGTGTCTTGAGTACTCCCAAGCTATTTTTAATTTCATTGGCTTGGGTGCTGGTAACTTCTGGGTTGAATTTAACTATCAGTCGATTGGGTGCATAAGGCGATGATGGCGTGGTTGTGTCGCTTTGGCTGTTTGGTGCATAAGGCCTTGATGGTGTGGTTGTCTCCCTTTGGCTGTTGTTAATGGACGGAGTGAGGCTAAAGTCAGCAGCATCAGCCGTACCGGAAAGGGTCACCGCCCAGTTGACGGTACTTGTAGCTGTGGTGTCGCCGCTACGGGTGACGGTGAAGGTAAAGGGGGTGAGTCCTTCATTGCCTTCTGCTTGCACTGCGTCAAGAGGGGCAATGTCTAGGGTAGGTGGCACATCATCATTGAGAATAATTCCCTCTGCGGTGTCTGTGTTGATGATGGCATCCACAGCATCAGATAAGGTCACGCTGAATCCTTCATCAGCTTCATAACTAATGTCACCATTGACGTAGACTGTAATTTCTCGGTAGTTAGTGGTATCCCATGGTTCAAAGGTGAGAGTACCCCGTGGGAATACTCCCAAATCAAAGTCATCAGCAGTAGCAGGGTTGTCACCCGTACCTGTCACCGCCCAGTTGACGGTACTTGTAACTGTGGTGTCGCCGCTACGGGTGACGGTGAAGGTGAAGGGGGTTGTGCCTGTGTTACCTTCTGCTTGCACTGCGTCAAGAGGGGCAATGTCTAGTACTGCTACATTTTCATAAATTCTCAAATTACGGAATTGACCATTACCAGTAGGTGATGTTACATCATGGTCGTTGCTAAGGACGAAGTACTGAAAGTCACCTGTAAAGAAATTTCCCACTGGAATCTGGTAAGTCTGCCAACCGGAACCCGTGACGTAGTTATCAAAGTCTCTCAATCCCACATTCTGGGTTCCACTGAGTTTGAATAGCCAACTCGTGCTCAGTACATTATCATTATCAAACCCAAGTCCGTGAATTTCTCCCTCGATGGTGCTTTGGAAGTCAAATTCTAGGATCGTATCTGTGGTAATAGTGTAGTTAACGCCAAAGTCGAGTTTTTTCCAAGTGTTACCTTTGAGTTCTAATTGGGTTTGATTGTTTGTAATATTGAACTGACCGTTTCTATCTTCCGTAGCGTAGGAGGAAAGAGGGTACAGTACGCTATCACCGTTGATTTGTACAAAGAGTTTGTCAGTTTGAGTCATTTTACTTGATCATTAAATTATTTAACTCGGACGACAAAAATTAAATTACTTTAATCCTTGTCGCGCACATTTAGACCTTGAATGCTGCTTGCGGCTATTTCGGAGCAAAAAAAATAATTAATTTTTGTATCCACCCGCGCCGGTAAAAAGATGTTTGGCAGTGTACATTTATATCCACCCCAAACAATAGATTAAGGACTATTTCCTGATATTAACGGTATGGGTTACCAAACATATTTAGGTAACTAAATAATCATCTTAACCTAAAAATATGTATTTACACATTTAAATTTTTTATGTTTAATAACGTTAATACAATAGTGATTTAAGTTGACTATGTAAGGATACAATGGCAAATAGTATACAAAAAACTACATGATAATATCTTATGTTAATTATGTTTAACTTACTTGCTTGTGTGCAGTTTGCTGGGTGGGGAGTGTTTTCACTGCTCCTGGCCGAAGTATTCAGAGATAGTTATCATGTTTTGTGTCACCAGGTGAAATGGTTAGCTAAATGGCACAATAAGCATCATCAAGTATATCGGCGGGATTTGTCTATAGTCTCCCTACAAGCTTACCAGGATTCCCAACTGTATCATGATGTAGTTGAGTCCGGTTTACTAGTGGTGGTTTTAACAATCATTGCCTTACTGGTTAACCACATGGGGTTATGGCTGGGAGTAGTCTATGGCTGTACTTTCTTGTATGGCGCTTCTGTGCGATATTTTTCTGGTAAAATCGATACAGACTACAACCACTTACCTGGACCTTTACAAATCATCCCTTCTGTGTGGTGGGTCAATCGTTCTTACCATTGGCGACATCATTTTGATGATGTCAATGCTTACTACAGTGGTGTATTTCCTCTAGTGGATAAAATACTGGGTACAGGACTATCCCTGAAAGGTAAAACCGTCGCTTTAACAGGAGCATCCGGCGCTCTGGGTCAAGCATTAGCAGCAGAACTACTCAAGCATAATGCTAAAGTAGTCGCCTTAACCACCAACCCGGAAAAATTAGCACCCCAGAGTAATTTAAAGGTGCTTTCCTGGGAATTGGGGAATGAAGAGCAACTGCGGGAGAGTCTCCAGAAAATTGATATTTTGATTATTAATCACGGTGTGAATGTCTACAACAATCGCACACCTGATGCGATCGCCACCTCCTATGAGGTGAACACTTTTTCCGCAGTGCGACTGATAGATATATTTCTAACTACAGTCACCGGACCCCAAGACAAAGCCACCAAGGAAATTTGGGTTAATACTTCCGAAGCTGAAGTTTCCCCCGCTTTCAGTCCCCTGTATGAACTGAGTAAACGCACATTAGGGAATATTGTTACCCTCAAGCGTTTAGATGGAAGTTGTGTAATTCGTAAGTTAATATTGGGTCCGTTCAAAAGTTCACTAAATCCCTATGGAGTCATGTCAGCCCAGCAGGTGGCTCGTGGTATATTGTTTTTAGCACGGCGAGACTACCGCAACATTATTGTCACTATCAATCCTCTGACCTATTTGCTGTTTCCTCTCAAGGAAGCAACTACATGGTTTTACTACCGGGTTTTTAGTAAGATGACTCAGAATTAGGCACATACAAATCATAGTGGGTCACTGACTCTGCATTGACCCCGATGAAGCGCGCTGTAACTCCTAAACCCCAGCGATCGCAAAAACAGTAATTAAAGAGGTAAAAATGTCCCCAAATGTGCGATTTAAAATTCCCCATCAAAAGTTAATCATATTAGTGGTAGGTGCCACGGTAATCACATCGGGAATTGCTATTTATGGACTATCCCAGTTTAATTTAAGTAGTGAAAATACCGTAGCAGTAGAAAATCAGCCAACTGCAACCAGAGTTACCGCATTAGGAAGACTAGAACCAGAAACAGAAGTAATTAGCCTATCAGCACCACTACAATTAGATGGCGATCGCATAGCTGAGATTTTAGTACAGGAAGGGGAGCCAGTCAAATCTGGGCAAGTAGTAGCAATTCTCGACTCAAGAACCCGTCTGCAAACTGCTGTAGTCCAAGCAGAAAAACAGCTCAGAGTTGCTGTTGCTAAACTAGCTCAAATTCAAGCTGGGGCTAAAACTGGAGAAATTCAGGCGCAACAAGCAACAATTGAACGTTTACAAGCTGAGTTAGAAACAGACATCATCGCCCAGCAAGAAGCGATCGCCCGCATAGAAGCACAATGGCTAGGGGAAAGGATAGCACAAGAGGCGACAATTAACAAACTGCAAGCAGAACTGAATAACGCCCAAGGGGAATATCAACGTTATCAGCAACTATCTGCTCAGGGAGTAATTTCTCATTCTTTATTTGACAATAAACGCTTAAGTTTAGACATCGCACAACAGCAACTAAAACAAGCGCAAGCAGTTCTCAATCGCATTAACTCCACAGCGAGCAGAGAATTAAACCAAGCGCAAGTCGCGCTCAAGCGCATCAACTCCACCGGGAATAAACAAATCACACAAGCAAAAGCCAGACTCAACAGTATTGCTGAAATTCGCCCCGTAGATATAGAACTAGCCAAAAGTGAAATTGAGAATGCAACCGCCGTACTCAAACAAATAAAAACCGACTTAGAATCTGCCTATATTAAAGCACCAATAGAGGGAAAAATCCTCAAAATTCACGCTCGCAAGGGCGAAAAAATTGGGGATGATGGAATCGCGCAACTAGCACAAACCCAGCAAATGATTGCTATAGCAGAAGTGTATCAAACCGATATTAGTAAAATTCAACTAGGACAATCAGCAGTAGTTACCAGTCAAGCATTTAATGGTGAATTGCAAGGAACAGTTTCTCAAATTGGTTTACAGGTAAATAGACAAAATGTATTTAGCAACCAACCAGGGGAAAACCTAGATAGTCGAGTCATTGAGGTAAGAATTCGCCTAGATCCCACAGACAGTAAAAAAGTAGCGGGATTAACTAACTTACAAGTGCAAACAGCCATTGAATTATAAGAGGATGTTTTATAAGTTTTCAACAGGTAATTTTTATCTTAGGGAACAGGGAACAGGGATTAGGGAACAGGGAACAGGGATTAGAGAACAGGGAACAGGGATTAGGGAACAGGGAACAGGGAACACACCGGAAGAAACAAAATCAAGTCCCATTCCCTTGTGAAGGGAATGGGGAGGGTGGGGGTAAAACAATATTTGATACACTAATCATACCTTTTAAAACATCCTCTAACACTCATTTGACTTCTATTTGATTTTTGAACAAGACTCAGTACAAATGGCAATTCTTCTTACCTGTTCCCTGTTCCCTGTTCCCTGTTCCCTACCTAGACAAATCAATTCAGAAACCAAACCGGATTTCTATATGTTTTTCAAATTCTTACATAAAACCCCCCTTGCATGGCGACAGTTAATGAAAGAAAAAACTCGTTTACTAGTCGCCGTCGCAGGTATTACATTTGCTGATATGCTGATGTTTATTCAGCTAGGGTTTGAAAGTGCGCTATTTGACGCAGCTACCAAACCGCATCGGAACCTACAAGCAGATTTAGTTTTAATTAATCCCCAATTTCAAACTTTATTTTCAGTCAAAAGCTTTTCTAGAGAAAGACTTTATCAAACATTGGGTTATGAGGGTGTACAATCAGTAAATTCTGTTTATATTGGCACCGGACAATGGCGCAATCCCCAAACACGTCTGGATCGTGCTATTTTAGTTTGGGGTATTGACCCTGTAGCACCGGCGTTTAAATTTCCCGCAGTACAACAAAATCAGCATCATCTCAAGGCATTGTATCAAGTTCTGTTTGATCAAGATGGTCGTCCAGAATATGGCGCAGTGGGTGATATTTTTGCAACCACAGGTAAGTTTAACACAGAACTCAATAATCAAGCCATCAGTGTTCGGGGGTTATTTAATAATGGTGCTTCCTTTGCTGCGGATGGGAATGTCATTACCAGTGACTCTACCTTTTTACAACTCTTCCCCGAACGCCAAAGAGATAAGATAGAGGTAGGATTAATTACACTTAAGCCCAGTGTAAATATTGAGAAAATGCGATCGCAACTAGCCGCCGGCTTACCCAATGATATTAGCGTATTAACCATAGCAGATTTCGCCCAAATAGAACAGACTTACTGGGCCGAGAGTACTGGGATTGGTTTCATTTTTGGTTTAGGTGTGGTCGTGGGGTTTATTGTCGGTATAGTCATTGTCTACCAGATTCTTTACTCTGATGTCTCCGAACACCTACCAGAATACGCCACCCTCAAAGCCATTGGATATACTGATGGCTATCTGTTGGGGGTTTTGCTACAAGAAGCGTTATTTTTAGCTGTTTTGGGTTATATACCCGCTTTGTTCCTGTCATTTGGATTATATCAGTTAACCTACGCCGCCACCATGCTACCCATAACTATGAAGGTAGAACGAGCCATAACTGTATTTATTCTCACAGTCATCATGTGTAGTATTTCCGGTGCGATCGCCATAGGTAAACTACGTAAAGCTGACCCAGCTGATGTTTTCTAATTCCCAGCAGTTGTGAGTTTATGAAAGTCCCACCCTTGAGTAGTATTCTAAAAACATAAATTAAATTACCTTAGGGGGATGTATCCTATGACAATTTGGGTAAACGAGCAAATTGATCCTTCCGGTATGATTCACGCTTGTATTGCTTGTTGTGATGAATCCCAAGCCAAACACTGTCATCAATCCTTTGAAGAAAATTTGACTGATAGCCAAAAATTAGCCGGTTGGGTAGCACAATTGCGAATAGTTAACTCTTGGGATGAAGTCCCAGTTAATGCGCTCAAACTTAATTAGACACCAGTCTTCTATAAAGGTCATACCTTTGAGGTTTTGACCTTTATTTTTCTACCAGGGGGGGAATTTTCCCTTATATACAGCGCATTTTATCTGAGTAGGTACAAGGGCGGGCAGGATGCGCACCCCACAAGATTTATGATCTTAAAGTGTGTACTTTATTTACTTGAGAAGTGCTGTAAGTATTAAATGTATGATAATTTATACGTATCACCTAATAAACCATAAACATTAGACTCACAAAATCAGCACTCATACACAACAAATTTTAAGAAACATCAATAATTATGCAAATTTCATGAGTTTTATGAACTTTTAAGAGTTATCATCATAGCAATAGTTTAATGTAAAACTTGCGAAACCCGAATTAATATAGTGAACTATTCCCCAGTTTACACTATGGCTAACGCCACGCGATCGCTATCGGAGCAAACCTGTCCTATTAATTTAGTTGGCGAAACAGGACAAGCAGTGCAGATTTCTATTCATCCCCCCAGCCATTATATCTGTGCCAACTGCGAACAGATATTACCAGACTGGAAAAATCAAGCTTGTATATGGGTCGTAATTGTTTTACAGCAATCACGTTATCAACTAGTAAAAAGAACCACCGCAATAGAATTAGAGAAAGAACGCTTACGAGAAAAGTTTATGCGGTTTGGTTGCGATTTAGCATTTAAACTCAGAGATTGCGGCTATTTAACAGACCTGATTGATCCTCGCACTGGCTATCCTTTACTGTCACGTCCGGGAAAAATTCCCCACAATGACACAGCAGTAGTGCAAGCTTTGCTCAACTATCCAGTCATGAAAAACAAATGTCGTGTACTGATTCATCCCCTATGGGGTGCAGCAGTTTATCCGAGTATTTTAATATCAGCTGCACCCCCAAGAATTATCGCCACTTTTACTAAAGAGATTGCACCCTTACACGGTTGGAATTGAATTTAAATCAAATATCAAGGGAACAGGGAACAGGGAACACCGGAACAGGGAATGGGGAATGGGAAATAGGGAACACCGGAACAGGGAATGGGGAATAGGGAACACCGGAACAGGGAATGGGGAGCTTGGTGTGCAACTTTATTTATTAGACACAAACCAAAGGCTTTACCTGAATGTTGGGATTAATTAAATATTTCTCCCTCGGTGTCGTGGTTGAGCATTAATAGGGATGAGAATTTGGTTAAGCCTACGTAATTGCTCTGATGTTCCCAGGCAAATTAGTGTATCTCCAGGTAATAAAATAGTATCCCCAGTCGGACCGCCAATCAGACTACCATCAGTGCGGCGAATGGCAATCACTAAAGCCCCAGATTGTGATCGCAACCTTGTTTCTTTTAAACTCTGACCCACCAGAGGACATACCAGGGGGTCTACTAGAAACTGTTCCATATAAAACTGGCGGTCTGCACTAGAGATAAAACCATCCACAAAATCCAACACCTGCGGTCTTAAGGCCGCCGCCGCCATCCGCTTACCACCAGTAATATAAGGTGAAACCACGATATCTGCCCCGCCGCGTTGTATTTTTTTTGCCGATTCCTCCGTACTAGCCCGGGCGATCGCTCTAATTTTCGGATTCAGTGTTTTTGCAGTCAATACAGTATATAAATTTTCAGCATCAGAAGGTAAAGCCGCCACAATACAAACCGCTCGGTCTACCCCCACCCTCAAGAGGGTATCATCCAAAGTGACATCGCCCTGGTATGCTATGTAATTTTGTGCTTGTGCCTGTTCTACAGATTCTAAATCCGAATCAACCACCACAAAAGGTGCGCCTTCGGCCTGAAATTCCTTAGCAATTTGACGGCCAGTGCGACTAAATCCACAGATGATATAATGTTGTGTCAGGGTTTCCATTAACCTTCTCTGCTGCCGTAATCTCATTCCTTCTTGAAAGTAGCCTTGAATCACGGCTTCTGTAAATCTATTGATCATGTAACCAATAGTGACTACACCCAACAAAATCAAGGCAATTGTAAATAATCGTCCTTGTCTACTCAAGGGATTAGTCTCCCCAAACCCCACAGTAGTTAAGGTAATCACTGTCATATAAGCCGCTTCTTCCCATGACCACCCCTCCATGAACTTGTACCATAAAGTACCGGTGAGAAAAACGCCCCCCAGGGAAATAGTCCCCAGGGTAAGTTCTTGTTGGAGTCTTCGGTATTTTTTCTCAAGTGTGGAATACAAAGTTATTTTACCGTTACCATTATTTGGCAGAATATTTAACCGTTAACCTAGAAAAAAGTATCAGATTTAATAAATAAAATGTTATTTTTAATAATTTCTAGCAAACTAGTAAGTGACTATTAAAATTAAAGAGATATCAGGAGGCGCGGCCGTGAGTATCGAAACTCTCATTGAGCAAGCTACCATCCCCCCAACATCAAATTCTATGTCATCCAGCCCTTTTGACCCTGATAGCTTCAATGAAGCTGTTATGTCAACCTATGCTCGGTTCCCCCTAGCTTTAGATCGGGGTGCAGGTTGTCGGGTTTGGGATACCCAGGGACGTGAATATCTGGACTTTGTGGCCGGAATAGCCACTTGCACCCTGGGACACGCCCACCCGGCTATGGTAGAGGCGGTAACGCGCCAAATCCAAAAGCTGCACCATGTTTCTAATTTGTACTATATTCCCGAACAAGGTCAATTAGCCCAATGGATAGTTGAACACTCCTGTGCAGACCGGGTATTTTTCTGTAATTCCGGTGCTGAAGCTAACGAAGCAGCCATTAAACTAGCCCGCAAATATGCTCACACGGTTCTAGAAATTGACAAACCGATTATCCTCACAGCCAATGCTAGTTTCCACGGTCGCACTTTGGCCACAATCACCGCCACCGGACAACCGAAGTATCAAAAATACTTTGATCCTTTAGTCCCCGGCTTTGAATATGTTCCCTATAACGATGTTAGTGCCTTTGAGGCAGCAATTAGTGAGTTAGATGAAGGTGATTATCGTGTCGCCGCAATTCTAATTGAACCCTTGCAAGGAGAGGGTGGTGTCCGCCCAGGGGATCTGGCTTATTTCCAAAAGCTACGGCGACTTTGTGATGAAACTGGTATTTTGTTGATCTTCGACGAAGTGCAAGTTGGTATGGGACGCACCGGTAAGTTATGGGGTTATGAATATCTGGGCGTAGAACCAGATATCTTTACCAGTGCGAAAGGTTTGGGTGGCGGTATCCCCATTGGGGCGATGATGAGTAAGAAGTTCTGCGATGTTTTTCAACCAGGAGAACACGCCAGTACTTTTGGCGGTAACCCCTTTGTTTGTGGCGTGGCCTTGGCTGTCTGTCAGACTTTGGAAAAAGAAAATATTTTGCAGAATGTGGAAGCCAGGGGTACTCAGTTACGTGATGGATTAAACGCGATCGCCGCTAAATATCCCCATGTGATTTCTGAAGTCCGCGGTTGGGGTTTAATCAATGGTATGGAGTTACAAGCAGATATTGCGCTCACCGCCGCTGATATTGTGCAGGTGGCTATAGATCAGGGTCTGTTGTTAGTACCCGCAGGTCCCAAGGTTGTCCGGTTTGTACCCCCGTTGATTGTCACTGAGGCGGAAATCAATTTGGCTTTACAAGCTGTCAAAGAAGCGATCGCTTCTTTGACAGCTTAGTTGTATATCCTCAGCGAGGATGGGTTGTACCTGTCTCTCGCTGTTCCACCCAGGAAAGAGGCAGAAGATGTAAAAATATGTTAATTTTCTACGGGGTGCTGCCCATAATATGGTTGAGCATCGAACCAATGGGGATGTTTACCTTCTTGCCAATCTAAATAAGCCAATTCCAAAATACTGCCTACAGTTATAGCCAAGTTAGATGTAGCTTTAATTAGTTTATATTCACTTTGCCAGTTAGCTAAGGTTTCTTGCCATGCTTCCGGTGTGAATACAGTATCCGGTAATAAGGCTCTGATGCTCGACTTATCAGGGGATGGTTCATATATCCCACCAAACACTTTTCCCCTTTGTGCTGGCATTTCTACGGCTATTACCCCCGATTTTTCCCGGTTTTGAGGTTTTTTAGCCCAAGCCAATGCCGCTAAGGTAGAAATCGTAAATACAGGGATATTTAATTGTTGTCCTAAGGTGCGAGCAATGACAAGGCCTATCCTGGTTCCGGTAAAACCACCAGGACCTTTAGCTACAGCAATAAATCCTAACTCTTCCCAAGTGTGGGGCTTAATAAATTCTACTAAGTATTGATGGACGTAACTAGATAAATCACGCCCCAAATCCCAAGTATGAGCACGACTTTCACTATTAAAATCACTGATAGCCAAACCCAGTGAGGGAGTGGTTGTGTGTAGGGATAATGCGTATGGTTTGGCTCCAAGGTCTTCTAGTTGTTCAATCACGGCTAATTACAATGGTATATTCCACAGTCATTTAACCTCTATGTTAGATGCACATCACACTTACAAAGCAACTGAGTACATTAAACGATAAGAATCCATACAGGAGGAAACATCGCCCTGATTTTTGCCCAAACGGCTACCTGCGTCACTCAGTAGTAGCCGCTTTCAATGATAATTGTATTGGCTCAGGTTGGTACTAGTTCTCCAGGACGCAATTTTGACCACTTACCCACTTCCTGCTTAAAGCTCAAACAACCCACCACGTCCCACTCCATTTCAATGATATCTTGGCTGGTACGAATGTTGACGTTGATGGAAGGTTCACTCGGAGCAAAGGTGGGATTTTCAGTTAGGTGCGGCTGTTGGTGCTGTGTTTCTACCGCGTGGTAGGTTTGACAGCGGTCTACGTAGTGGCAGTTCACACAAATACACATAATCGAACTGACTCCAAAAACCTATTTTACTGTTAATGTTAATGTAACTTAAGCCCAAGTTGTATTCACTAGTTGTTGGGTTGATTTTTATGACAATCCACAGTTTGAGAAATCTCACTCTAGTTACCGAAAATTGCCCTTTTAACTGGCAACTTCTCCCTCCATCTGCTTATATGGTAGGTGGTGCAGTGCGTGATGCCCTGTTGAGTAAGACTCGTGAATATTTGGATCTCGATTTTATTATTCCCTCTCAGGCGGTGCTGTTAGCTCACACCATCGCCCGCCATTATCATGCTGGTTTTGTGCTACTCGACCCCGAAAGGCAAATCGCTCGGGTGGTATTTCCCAACGCTACAGCCGATTTTGCCCAACAGGAAGGAGATAGTTTAGAGGCAGATTTATCAAGAAGAGATTTTACCATTAATGCGATCGCCTATCATCCCCATACCCAAACCATCTTCGACCCCTTACACGGTTATGATGATTTACAACGGGGTATATTACGCATGGTATCACCAGCTAACCTCAAAGATGACCCCCTGCGATTAATGCGGGCATATCGTCAAGCTGCCCAACTTGGTTTTACCATTGAACCGACTACTCAGGCAACTATTACCACCCTAGCACCACAGATCACACAAGTCGCCCCGGAACGAGTACGGGGAGAAATTGCTTATTTATTAGCAAATCCTCAAGGGACATTTTGGCTAGTTAAAGCCGCGTCACATCATTTACTTGCGCCTTTCTTTCCCCATGCTACCCCCGAAAGTTGGCAAAAATTGGCAACAATAGACACAGTAGCTGATTTGATTGCTCAACATTGGCCACAATTAGATGTAAAATTACAGCAGCATATCCGGGATACAGTCAAAACTACTTGGTTAGGCATTGCTAAACTCGCTTGTCTAGTTCACCCTGACCCAGAAGTTGCTAAAATCCAACTCCAAGCACTCACTTACAGCCGTGCTGAAATTCAGGCTGTGACCACCGCCCTAAAGCTGTTTCCCCTACTCAAATCCCCTCATATGTCTGTGAGAGAACAATATTTTTTCTTCCAAGAGGCGGGAAATGTATTTGCGGCTACAATAATCTTAGCCTTAATAAATAATAATTTGGTATCGGCGACCTCAGTCCACAAGTCGCTACGCGCCTATGCACCATTAATCAGCCGGTACCTGAACCCTGATGACCTGGTTGCCCATCCCACTAAATTAGTGAGTGGCGATGAGTTAATCATAGCACTAAATATTCCCCCTTCCCCAAAATTAGGCGAATTATTAACAGAAATTGCCATTGCACAAGCTGAGGGAAAAGTTTCTACCCCAGAAGATGCGATCGCCTTCGGGCAGCAGTTATTATTAAATATAGACTGAAGGTGATTTTTCATCCTCAAGATTATCATGGTCAAAATATCAATTCCTTCTCGACACCAGAAGGAAAACTAGACCCTAACAACCAGAATCTAGCTGATTTAGAAAACCATACACCAACATTAATCACCCATCAGGAATTTAGTCCGATTATCTTTTCATCCTCATATCACCAGGCGAAATCACGTCATAATTCTCAATCAACTTTAGTAATAAATAACTTACCAGCTGATATCATCCGAACTTTCCTGACTAATTTACATCAACAATCACATAGCAAATACCAGTTAGAAATTTTACCTCTTGCTATATCTGTAAATAATCGTCTAGTAGTACAAAGTACCTTAGTCCGGGGTTATGAAGATGGTCTTAATCCAGTAGACTTAGAGAATTGGCAAATACCCTATGAAGTAGTTTTACAAGCTCTAGACATTCAAACCTCTCAACTACCAGATGGTCAATTAGAACTGCGATCAGCTCATTTTATCCTGGGAATCAATCCCAAAGAACTTACTCTAGACCCAGAATTGGGACGAGTGATCAAAATTAAAGATATACAAGAATTATTTGATGTCGTAGTCAAATTTGAGATTAACAGTTATACATTGCTCATTCAAGCTCCCTGGTTAGATCAAACACCTTCTCAAATAACCAGGAAAAAACCCGAAATAATCACATTAGATGGATTACCAAAAGTCAAAAGTCCACTATTTAGCTTTAGTCATCTTTTACACGATATACAGTTCAATAGTTCTCATAACCATACCATTCAAAGTTCAGCTAGTTTTCAAGCCATTGGTACAGCTTTTCAGGGAGGATGGAGCTTAGGAGTTCAACAAGGAAATATACTAGAAAACCCAAAATTCCAAATTAATTCCTTTCAATGGGTTAATTCAGATGCACACCAAGACTACATTGTAGGACAGCAACAAACATTGTGGCCCAGGACATTCTTTCAGCAATACTGGGGAGTGTCATTAGTCCAGCGCCATGGTTACACCTTGTCACCTACCCAAAGCACTAATATAGAGCAACGCAACCAAGCTGCTGACGTTAAACGTACCATTCAGGGAAAAGCCGAACCCGGAACTTTTGTCGTCCTCCGTCCCCAGAGTGACACTAAAAATATCTTAGGTGAAATATTAGTAGATGAAACTGGTATTTATCGCTTTCCTGATGTCAGTAGTGGGGTGTTTGTGATTGAAAAATATCCCCGTGGAAGATTAACAGCACAACCCCAAGTTAAAGTAATTAATTTAGCTTTTACACCAGGACAATTATCTTCTGGGACAAGTTCCTCTGTATTTTCTGCTGGTTGGTTATATCAACCCCCATTCCCCCAAACTTCCGAAATTATCGGCAATTTTTCTAATTTTCAAGCTGGAATAAAAAAAAAGTGGGGAGTTTCCGAAAGTCTCACATTAGGAATAGGTGCATTTTATCATGGCAATATTAATGCTATTGGTGAGCTATTTTTTCATCCTCAAAATGTCCCTTTAAGTGTTTATTTGAGTGCGAATACCCAAGACAGAATCAAATATCCCTCAAATCGTGGCAGCAATATTTATACCCGCATTAAATATCGCATTTCTAACAACACACAAATCAACTTAAATGGAGATTTATACTCACAGACATTAAATTTTAACCATCAATTAAATTTGAATCAAAGTACAACTATGCAGTTGTTTAGCAACATTCAAAATACAGGAACTGGTAGTTTACAAATTAGTTTGCGCCAAAATGATGATAATTTCAATACACAGATATCATTAGACAAAAATCAGAACTTAAATTTTAATAATACCTTGAATTTAGCCAAAGCATATAAAAACTTTATTTTTACCTTCCGTACTAATTTATCGGGAATAGATGCTGAAATTAAATACAATTTACCAAAAGCTAATACTGGGGTGGCGACTAATCAAATCGCATTGAGATATCAAGGTTATCAAAAAAACTATGATATTTTGACAAATCCCATTCCCCAATTTCCAAGAAATTTCTTAGAATTATCTTGGCAATATGCTCAGAAAAATGGATTACAGTGGCGAATAGGATCCGGTCTGAGTAACGATGGCTCAGGGATAAATGCTACATTGTCTATACCGATGCTTTCAGGATTAAACCTGTCTGCACGATACCAATCAATATCTCAATTTTCCCATGGGTCTTCCTTTCAAATTCAAATTAATAGTAGCTTTAACCTCCAACAAGGTTTCAGAACTATTAACCAGAAATTGGCTACACAAGGGTTATTTATTCAACCCTTCCTTGATAAAAACAGTAATCACAAACTAGACCAAGGAGATGAGATAATTACTGAGGACTTAGAAGAACTCTTATTGATTAATCATCAAAGCATTAGTCAATATCAATCGGAGTGGGAACATGATGGTATTCGTATATCCTTACCACCCGGTAATTATCGCCTCGATTTAAATACTACCGGTTTTCCCCCACAGGCGCAAACATTAGTTCCTTCCTATGCGATCGAAATTGCTCCCGGTAGTTTTACCACTCTTCCTATTCCATTTAGTCTAACTCATCCCGTTGAGAGTATAGTAAATTACATACAAAACTAGCCCATTACTCGATCATATATAGAACAGTCATCCGGTTCACTTTTAATTGGCATAACATGGGCTGAAAACAGACAAGTTTGCCTCAGTCTCCCTGGTAAATGGCATTAGGTCAAGATGTTAGCAATAAATCCTATGAATTACCTCTGAAATATCACAATTATCCTATTTTATCGACTTTAAATAAATTAAGTCAGTTGCTATCAAATCCGGGTTAACTATAGGTTAAACTGTGTTTATGGGGGCTATTATATGTCAAGTGCATATTAACTATTAAATGGGTGGTTCTGATGTCTGTGGCTTGTATACAACCTCACGTAAATCTATCCTTACGAAATCGAGGCAATATTATAGCTGTTATGCCCTGGCTGCGGTGTCCTCATGAGTTAATTAACACAGATGTCGGAGTACTTGTGGGAAGGGAAAGTTTATAAGTCCCGTTAAATTCAGGGAATTTAACATAATGCACAACCAAGAAAGTTATGAGTTGAGCAGTGATGCTGCGATCGCCATCAATAAAAATTTATGCATAAATGACCGCCACAATAAAGTGAATAATTCCTCCAATTTAAGTTTCGAGACCTTGGCAGACGCTGTCCCACAAATTGTTTGGACTTCCCGTCCAGATGGCTGGTTAGACTATTATAACCAACGCTGGGTTGAGTATACAGGTATGAATTGGGAGGAAAGTCAAGGTTGGGGCTGGCAATCTGTACTGCATCCCGAAGATGTGCAAATGTGCCTAGATACTTGGCGTGAATGTCTTCGTACAGGTCAAAAATATCAGGTAGAATACCGTTTGCTTCGTGCTAGTGATAGGGAATATCGCTGGCACTTAGGGCGAGCTTTTCCTTTACGTAATCACAAAGGAGAAATTATCAAGTGGTTTGGTTCTTCTACTGATATTGATGACCACAAACGCGCCGAAGCAGAACTGTGGAAAGCCTTGGAACAGCAACAAGCAGCCCGCGCAGCAGCTGAAAAGGCGAACCGCATTAAAGATGAGTTTCTTGCAGTCCTTTCTCATGAATTGCGCACCCCACTTAATCCCATTCTCGGTTGGGTACAGCTATTGAAAACTAACAAACTAGATCAGGCTAAGACTGCTCAAGCTATAGAAATTATTGAACGCAATGCTAAATTACAGGTGGAATTGATTGAAGATTTACTGGATGTATCTCGCATTCTTCAGGGAAAACTAACTTTAAATGTTTCTAAAATCAATCTAGCCAAGACTATTTCCGCCGCTTTAGACAGTATTAATTTGGCAGCTTCTGCGAAAGAAATTAGCATTAATACTATGTTAGACGAAAATGTAGGGGAAGTTACCGGTGACTCGGCTCGCTTACAACAAATTGTCTGGAATCTTTTGTCTAATGCTGTCAAGTTCACTTCTCCGGGGGGGAAAGTGGAAGTACGCCTGGAAGAATCTCATTGTATGGCTCAAATCCAAGTCAGTGATACAGGCAAAGGTATTAGCCCTGATTTTTTACCATACATATTTGATTACTTTCGTCAAGAGGATAGTTCAATTACCAGAAAATTTGGGGGACTAGGCTTAGGACTGGCAATTGTGCGGCAGTTAGTAGAGTTACATGGCGGTACTGTTGAGGCTAATAGTTTAGGTGAAGGGCACGGAGCCGCTTTTAGTGTGAAACTACCTTTGTGTAGATGTGTAGTGACTGAAGATAAATCATCCCGGCCAGAGATATCAACAGAGAATATACTGCAAACAGGAACTTTGGATTTAAATGGCATTAAAATCTTAGTTGTGGATGATAATCCTGATTCCCTTGATTTTATCACTTTTGTGCTGAAAATGTATGGCGGGAAAGTGACCAAAGTAGCATCAGCCTGGGAAGCATTGCAAATGCTCCTCAAGTCCCAGCCAGATATTTTAGTCAGCGATATTGGTATGCCTTATATGGATGGGTATGAATTATTACGAAAAGTTCGAGGATTACCCTCACAAATGGGAGGGAGAATTCCCGCGATCGCCTTAACGGCTTTTGCCGCTGAGTTTGACCAACAACAGGCTATTTCCGCAGGTTTTCAAATCCACATACCTAAACCAGTACAACCAGAAACTTTAGCAGCCGCAGTTGTTCAATTAGTTAAGCAGCATTCGACCACAGATGAACACAGTTAAACCGTCACACCTTCCAATTGTTCCTCTGTTAACTCATATAACTGACGCAACTTACCGATTTTATCTGCATCCGCTTGCCATAAACCCCGCCCATGTGCCTCAATCATTCTGCTTAAAATATTCCGAAAAGCTTCAGGATTAGCCCGGCGTAACTTCTCCGCCATTTCAGCATCTAAAGCATAAGTATCTGCCGCTTGGTCATATACCCAGTCATCCTGGAAATCAGCAGTACCACCCCAGCCAATTAACGCCGTCATCCGTTGGGAAATTTCAAATGCACCCCCAGAACCTTGATTAGCCATGGCTTGCGCCCATTTGGGATTGACTAACTTGCTGCGGTACTCCATACGGAGTAAATCATCTAAATTCCGGGGGGTACTGTCCTTAGAAAAACTTTCCACAAAGCTGGTAGTCACCTTTTTACCCCGTTGCTTTTCTGCTGCCTTTTTTAAACCGCCAGTATTAGCGTAATATTCTTGAATATCGGTTAAACCATATTCCACAGAATCAATTTCTTGAACAATGCGATCGCTAGTTTTCAATAAAGTATTTAAAACCTCTGGTCTAGCCTGACCCTTATCTTGTCTACCATAACTAAACACATTGCGACCTTCCCAAGTCTTACCCAACTCCTCCCCAGATTCCCAATTACCATCAACCACCTGATCATTGACTAAAGAACCAAAATCACCAGCGGGATTAGAAAACAATCTTGCAGAACTATTCTCTACCCCTTGGGCCTGCAAAGCCAAAGCGTGCTTTCTAATAAAATTCTGCTCTTCGGGTTCATCAGCATCAGCCGCCCGTTGAAACAAATCATCTAATAATTCAATAATATTGACAAAACTATCCCGAAAAATCCCCGATAAATTCCCCAAAATATCAATGCGCGGATGTCCCACCTCAGCTAAAGGCTTTAACTGATAACGGACAATACGCCCAGTCCCCTCCTTCACAGGTTCCGCCCCCACCAACTCCAAAAGAATACCCAGGGACTCGCCCTTAGTTTTAATCGCATCCAAACCCCATAACATCACCGCCACCGTTTCCGGATAAGTTTTATGTTCCGCCAAATGCTGGGCAATAATTTTCCCCCCAATTTCCCGCCCCCGAGCATAAGCAGCAGGAGAAGGCATTCTATAAGGGTCTAAAGCATGAATATTTCTGCCCGTAGGTAACACCCCCGCACCATCCCGCAGTAAATCACCCCCGGGCGCGGGTAAAATGTACTCTCCATTCAACCCCCTTAACAAACTCCTCAACTCATCAGTAGACTGCATCAACAAGTCAGTAACTAACTCCTCCTCCTGTGGGTGTTCTGTGCTTCCCTGGGGTTCCTTGCCAAAATAAGCCTCTAAATATCCCGCCAACTCCTCCTGATTCGGCGGTTCCCCCAAAATATGCAGCCCAGAAGAAAACAGACGATTCTCTAACACCTGGAGATATTCATACAACTTCAGCAAATAATCATCAAAGGCGTGAGCGCTAAACATCCTCACATTCTCAGGACTAAAAGCAATTCCCAAACGTTGAGCATCAGTAAACGGACAATCAGCATCCAAACCAGTATCAACAATCTGCTTACAAATCACCTGCTTCAAAGCATAATTTTTCTGGGGGTCTTCTCGATACTCCGCAATTAAATCTCGCAAAGATAACAACTCTTTATACAAACCAGCGCGACCGTAGGGAGGGACATTGTGAGAAATTAACACCCCATAACCCCGACGCTTGGCCAAAATCGACTCAGAAGGATTATTGGCGGCATATATATATAAATTAGGTAAATCTCCCAATAAAATATCCGGCCAAGAATAACCAGTATTACCCAGGGGGGATCCAGGCAACCATTCTACTGTCCCATGCATCCCAAAGTGAACCACAGCATCAGCCGCAAAATCATTTTGTAGCCATTTATAGAAAGCCGCATATTGGGGATGGGGAGTTAAATCCCGTTCAAACATTAACCGCATCGGGTCGCCTTGTATACCCAAAGGCGGCTGTACACCAATCCAAATATTACCTAACTGTATACCGCCAATATGTAATTCTTCCCCATAGGTTTTAATTCCAGTTCCCCGTAGAGACTTCCATTGTTTTTCAATGCGGGAAGTCAGCAGATACCCCAACCATCTTTCTAGTTTACGGACATGAACAGTATTAGCAGAGGAGGGAAAAGGCTGATTTTTTTGCCAGGTTTCCATTTCTTCATCTGCTGCTTTCACCTGACGAATTAATTCTTCCCCATCCTCGGGGATATCCCCAACATCATAACCTTGGTCTTTGAGGGCGTGGAGAAACTTAACTAGACTGCGGGGAACATTCAATAAAGCCGCAGTCCCCACAGCCCCATAACCAGGGGGAAATCCATATAAAATAATCGCTATTTTACGTTGAGATGGCAATTTCTGCCGCAAGGAAACCCAATTTTTAACTCTACCAATTAACCGTTGTACTCGTTCTGGCACCAGATAAATTTGTTCACCCACTAACCCCCCCAGGGGAATAGTATCTATTGCCCCATCTAGTTCAGGTAAAGCATATAACACTACACTTTGCAGTCCGCCGATTCCCTGACGTGTCCAGGAGTGAATATCTTGAATCAGCAGGGGTGCTGCTACTATATAAGGTACATTTTTCGCTGTCAGGATGCGTTTAGCTACTTCCACCTGGCGGCCTGCTTCCATTGAACCGGCCGGACCGCCTACTAAGGGAAAGCCAATGGTAGAGACAATTGCATCTACCTGGACTGCTTGATCTGACAGGGAGTAAGTTTCTATATTTCCTTGTTTTCGTTGCTGGGCTTCATGGTCGGTGGTCATCCAATCCCTTACCGCTACGTGTCCTTCTACACCGTTGATAAAAATGGGTAAGGGAATTAAACCCCCTTGCTCAAAACGGTGAATGAGTTGGGGAATGTATGGTTGTTGCGTAATTACGTGTTTACGGTAAAGCAGAATACCTACTATAGGTGTGGTTGTGTGGCTATGTTCCCCGCTTTTTGATGATGTCTGTCTCTGAAGATACCACTTTAAATATTCCCGGGGAGATGTGAAAAATCCCTCATATTCAGGATGCAGTAACCCCATATTCGGGGTTTCCTGCGGTGGGGGAATGTCGCCAACCTTTAAATTTAAATATTTTTCTGCTAGTATCCAGAATAGGGCAGCAACGTTTTCAGAACCGCCAGCGTTCCAATATCCATAGATAATTAACCAGTTGCGTAAGTCTTGAACTTTCTTTACTGGAATGAATTTCAGCAGTTTAGGACCGATTTTTAAGAAGCTAATATACCCAGCAAGTTTGTCTTCTTCCCTTCCGTTGCTGAATTTGTCCAGGATGAATTTAACTGGTTTTGGCATTCCTTTGGGTTCGCCGCCAATGGTAAAGTTACCCAACTGGGTTAAACTCATTAGCTCTAAGGCTGACTCGAATACCAGACGGATGGGAATTTGGTTAATGCGCGATCGCAGCCACAAAACCTGATCATAATCAAATAGTAAGCTGCCGAAAAACACATCCGCCCCATCCAGTGCTGCTTCTACTTCCCCAGGGTCAGTGGTAATATTGCGATCGCTAAACACCCGAATATCCAGAGCACACCGTGATTTAGCCAACTCAGCCGCCTTCTTGTACAAGTCAGCATTAAACGATTCAAATCCAGCAATCAAAACAATACGTTTCATGCCAAAGCTAGTAAAGATACCTTTACTGATGATCTTAAACGTAGTTTCGGTTTCATGACCCATTCCCCAAAATGAATTTGGTCATCTACCAGTAGACATAGGGTTATGGCGATCGAAAATAATTCGGCAATTTGGCATATTTTCTTACTTAAGATTTAATATGATTAAATTCTCGAATATCGTTGTGTGACAATACCGACTTGCAGAATCCCTCAGTTAACTACTGGGGGTATTTTTTTATTTTAACTCCCCCCGATGTCATACAGCAGATCAAACATTAAGAGTAAATATCACTAGAGGAATATACAAAGATTGCCTTAATGTGGAATTTTTTCATAGAGATGTACAATAAGAATAACTGCCAAAGGTTCAAGCTTACTTCTACCATTACAGGAAGCGGGTTTCACCCAAGTTATTGTCTCCTGTAGTCAACCTATATGCATTAGTAGTAAGTCATGAAAAACATACCTGTAGGCACTGGAAAGATTGCGTAAAACCTGCGTTAACCAGATTGAATCACTGCTCTGGGCTTTACATTTGGGAATCTCTACAATTAGGACAATTTGAGTTTATTTGCAACTAGTCCCCCATTGGTAACATCAAAAAACTTTGATTTCGGGATTTAAACTGTTGCAAATGGTAGCTCTATTTACGCCATGAAACCAGACTATTGACAAATTACCCCCAAGCGTTGCCAAATTTAAAATCTAGAGGAGTCAATGACTAGCACCAATTTTACCAAAGCAGAAAAGCCCCACAAACGACCACAGGAAGAACCTGATTTACCCAGAAAAAACTTAATAAAAAATAGTGCCAAAAATGAACATTCCCCAAAAATAGAGCAATTACCTGATGGTTCCTCATTAAATATTCAAAATCGTGGTCGAGTAGCTATTTTCATTGATGGCGTCAGTCTATTTCAAACAGCTTTGCAATTGAGTATGGAAATCGACTATCTCAAATTGCTGTGTTATTTAACTGGGGGGTCGCGCTTGTTGCGAGCTTTCTTTTACACTGCTATCGATACCTCAAGACTAGGTTCTACACGTTCACGCCCTAACGAAAAGCAACAAGGTTTTCTTTTTTGGATGCGTCGAAATGGTTATCGTGTGGTTACCAAAGAAGTACAACTGGCAGACCATACAAAAAAACACAACTTGAATGTAGAAATTGCTGTGGATATGATTACTTTAGCTCCTTACTATGATACAGCTATCTTAGTTAGTGGAGACGGAGATTTAGCCTATGCGGTCAATGCAGTTACCGCTACAGGTTCTCGCGTTGAATTGGTTAGTTTGCGAACCATGACCAGCGATAATTTAATTGATGTTGCTGACGAATTTATTGACCTCGATAGGATGAAACAATACATTCAAAAAGATTCCCATCTCGGCTATAGTTATCGCATGCTTTCTAATTCCAAGCTGTAAATCTCCATGGCTCATTGAGCTAAGACAATGATTACTGCCTACCTACTAACTAATACCAGAAAGTAGAATGGCAAAATCGGGAATTACTCTGCGTATTTTTTTTGATTATTTATACATTTGTCACAGGATTTCTATGACTGATACATTCTTTTTGTATAGTTGGTTACCGGGGGTTACACCCCTGTGACAACTCGTTCCAGAATGAATTAATGTAAATTGGTCTAACTGAAAATTAGTCATAATTGCCACCCACTAATTTTTAGCTGAAATTAACCATAAATACTGTTTGCTTCTCAGGGGTAATATTATCTATCTCACTAAAAAATATTAGTGCGGTATCAGAAGGAAGAAGATCGAAGTTACATATATCTGTATTTTGGGAAATCCAATCATATAATAGTTGTATTCACTTGAGTGGTACTAATCATAAGGAGTGTGAAACATGAATCAGATCCAAGTAACATTACTATTAAGTTATTTCCTGATGAGCTGCTATTTCTTCACCAATTGGCTAAGATTTTCTCTGCGTCATCCAACTTCTACCCCCGAAGAGAAATTTTTATCTTTTGTGATGTTTCTAGTCACAACGATTTTATGGCCTGTAGTTATCATCATGAACCTGTGGCAAATTTTCAATAAACGAAAACTGGAACTGAGCAATGTCATTCCTGTGATTTTCGCGATGTTTGCCTTCAGTCTTTCATACTATTTAACTTATTGGTATTAACGCGGTTTCTGTTATCAAAATTTATTCCGCTGATTCCCTTCTAATTTTGAGCAGTTCAACGATACACCCCTGCATGCTATAAGGCGGCAATTCCATATATAAAAGTTAAATAATATCTCAGCACAACCCGGTAACTGCTATTGGTTATAAATCAACACAGAATACCAACATTATTCAGGGTGTATACTATCTGAATTATATCACCATTTCAAATTCTAACTGATGACTCTCGAATAAATCATGAGTGAAATGATCCACTACATTAGTATCAGCCAGTTCTAAGTTATAAAAATCTACAACTTCATGTGCAAAATAGGGTCCCGCGTGCCAAGTACCCTGGTTTAATTTGATAAAGCAATTTCCCGGTATACGGAAAGCAGCCATCTGGGCTAATACTGGTTGATTTAAATGATTATGAGGAGGACAAACAGCCATTAACCAGTCCTTTCCTCCTAAAGAACCTAAACATTGGGTACATTGTAAATGACGAGTAATTTTATCAAACTTACAACCCCGATTTTCTAGCCTCATAATATAAAATCGCGGTGTCCCATTCTGTAAGTTTAATTGCGCATCTTTCCCATCAAAATTCTTGCCATCTTCACTAGGCAAAATTACCTGACCATAAGACCGAAAATTTTCTGGTGTTATCCATTGCGCCGGTAATTGTTGCACTGTTTTTGATGTAATCATAAATCTGACTGCTTATCTTAGAATATTATTTTTTCTGTCCACTTATATCAGCATCTGATCTGGGGTGAACTTATGCCAATCTATGTATATTGGGGTGAAGATGATTTCGCTATGGAAAAGGCAGTGGCGACATTGCGCGATCGCATCCTTGATCCCCTGTGGGTAAGTTTTAACTATACAATCCTATCACCAGATCAACCAGATGCAGCAATTGCTGGTTTAAATCAAGTGATGACACCAGCCTTTGGTGCTGGTGGAAGGTTGGTGTGGCTAGTCAATAGCACACTCTGTCAGCATTGCCCAGAGAACATTCTAGCAGAACTAACGCGAACTTTGTCAGTCATTCCCGATAACTCCTGGTTATTACTCACCAGTCGCAACAAACCAGATGAACGCATCAAATCCACTAAATTACTCAAAAAATGCGCTAGTGAATTTCGAGAATTTTCCCTCATCCCACCTTGGAAAACAGAATTGCTGGTACAGTCCGTCAATCAAGTGGCTGAAACTGTGGGGGTGAAACTAACTTCCCGCGGTGCGGAACTTTTAGCTGAGGCTGTAGGTAATGATACACGCTTGCTGTATAATGAAATGGAAAAACTGCGACTTTATACAACTAA
The DNA here is from genome assembly GCF_028331025.1 of Anabaenopsis arnoldii. Classification (NCBI taxonomy): domain Bacteria; kingdom Bacillati; phylum Cyanobacteriota; class Cyanophyceae; order Nostocales; family Nodulariaceae; genus Anabaenopsis; species Anabaenopsis arnoldii. Next base: position 26,453 of record NZ_JAQMUH010000194.1, read on the forward strand.
TACCACTAAGCCTCTAGACATAGATACCATTACGCAATTAGTCAGAAATACTACCCAAAATAGTTTACAATTAGCAGCAGCAATTAGAATGGGAGATACACCCAAAGCCTTGAGCATTTTGGCCGATCTGATCAATGCTGCGGAACCGGGACTACGGATAGTTGCTACTCTCATAGGTCAATTCCGTACCTGGTTATTAGTAAAGATAGCCATGGACAGCGGAGAACGTAACCCCCAAGCGATCGCCCAATTAGCCGAAATTAACAACCCTAAACGCATTTACTTCTTACAGCAAGAAGTCAAATTACTTTCTCTAGAGCAACTCATCTGTTGCTTACCACTACTACTACAATTAGAAGTAAGTCTCAAGCAAGGATCCCCTGAAGTATCTGCACTACAGACAAAAGTTATAGAAATTTGTCAAGTATGCCAAGTTCGTAGACACTCCCAAGGCTAGAAGCGCTGGGGATTCTTGATTCATTCAGCCCACTTATTTAGAGGAGTTTCCCCACCCAAACAGAGGTTGTTCTGGTAAAGATTAAAGATCAAAAAGATAAAAATTTTATTCACAGGCAGTTTTGTTGGAACTTCTAACTCCTAAAATAATTCAAAGCTATTAACTATTCCTATTATACTTGTGTGTCATAGACTTTATGAAACCAACCCCTAATTTATTTTGTCACACTAGTCTGCAACATATGCTCTCCCAGATTCTATGTTTAGGCATTCTCACCACTGCTAGTTTCATCACTAGCGCTCTTACCTTCAGTTACCAAGCCGATGGTCAAACACCACCTGTAAACAATTCCGTTAATAATACTGAGATTACCAACTACGCCCAAGCTATTTTGGCAATGGAAACACCCCGACAACAGGCTTTTGATGAAATTAAAAAACTAATTGGGGGTGGAGAAATGCCCAGAATCTTTTGTAACGACCCCAAGAGTATGCAAGAGTTACCACGCCAGGCTCAAAATATCGCTGTAACTTACTGTAATAATTCTCAGAAAATAGTCGAAAATAATGGACTCAGTATTGATCAATTCAACAAAATCACTATGGAGCTACAAAGTAACAATGAGTTAAAACGAGAAGTTTATAATACGTTGATTCGCTTGCAAAAAACTCCGGAATCTCCATAGGTGACAACCTCTAAGAGTGAGTTGTCAGGTTGCTGTTTCAGCTAAAAACCGCCCCTTTTAGTGCGGTTACCACAACTGGGGAATAAATTAATAGATTTTAATATTACGTTACAATTATTGGATACAGCAGACGTATTCAAAGGTGTACGGCATGAATGGTACAATTCGCGTTGGCAATCTCTTCGGGATTCCCTTCTATATCCATCCGTCGTGGTTTCTCGTGCTGGGCTTAGTAGCTTGGAGTTACAGTAGTGGACTAACAGCACAATTTCCCTGGTTATCTGGGGGATTAGCTTTTTTACTGGGACTGATGACGGCGTTGTTATTGTTTACCTCCGTCGTCGCCCATGAATTAGGACACAGTTTTGTCGCAATTCACCAGGGAATTGATGTAAAATCTATTACCCTGTTTATATTTGGCGGTCTAGCTAGCTTAGAAAAAGAGTCCCAAACCCCAGGGGAAGCATTTTGGGTGGCGATCGCCGGTCCTTTAGTCAGCTTGTTGCTGTATGGGACATTTACAGTAATTAATGTCACCACCACCGCCACAGGAGCAACAGCAGCCATCCTTGGTGTTCTCGCCTCCGTTAACTTAGCCTTAGCATTATTTAACCTGATTCCCGGCTTACCCCTAGATGGTGGCAATATCCTCAAAGCAGCCGTGTGGAAGATTACAGGAAATCCTTATAAAGGTGTATCCTTTGCCAGTAGAGTCGGACAAGTATTTGGTTGGGTGGCGATCGCCTCTGGTGTGATTCCACTAGTATTATTTGGTAGCTTCGCCAACTTCTGGAACCTATTAATTGGTTTCTTCCTGCTGCAAAATGCCGGTAGAGCAGCGCAATTTGCCAGGGTACAGGAAAAATGCACAGGTTTAACAGCAGCAGATGCTGTTACCGCTGATAGCCCCATTGTATCTGCTCATACTAGCCTTAGAGAGTTTGCAGATCAAAGAATTTTCCAAAATCAAGACTGGAGGAAATTCTTAGTCACTGATGAAGAGGGAAGATTAGTAGGGGTAATTAACCTGGATGATTTGCGAGGTATTCCCACAACCCAATGGACACAAACCCCCATCAGCGCCGTCATGAAATCCATTGAGCAATCTACCACAGTCAAATCAGATCAACCCCTGTTAGAAGTAGTACAGCTACTCGAACAGCGCAAATTATCCACCCTGTCTGTGATTTCTGAGAATGGGGTACTTGTGGGAATATTAGAAAAAACTGCGGTTATTCAGCTACTGCAAGGTAAAACTCAACCTAACCCTGTATAGCTAGTCATCAGAATTGAATACCCCCCAACTCCCTGATAATTTATCGGGGATATTTATGTGTAAATTTATTTCAACCAGTTATTCTAACCAGAGGTAAAAGATGTTTGAGAAACAGCCACAAAATTTACAGCAAAGGGTAAAACAACTAGCGACTAAAGCCATAGAGGACTCAAATCCTACCGCCTGGTTTGATGTTTTGTATAGTCAGTCCCAGGGTGATGTTACCCAAATCCCCTGGGCGAAGTTAACCGCTCACCCCTATTTACAAGATTGGTTGACGACTAATAACCCTGAAGGTGAGGGAAAATCAGCCCTGGTAATTGGGTGTGGTTTAGGGGATGATGCGGAAGCTTTAGCAACCAGGGGATTTCAAGTAACCGCCTTTGATATTTCCCCCACAGCTATTAACTGGTGTAAGCAAAGATTTCCTGATTCCTCTGTGAAATATGTCGTTGTAGATTTGTTAGCCCTTCCCTCACACTGGGAACAAGCCTTTGACTTAGTGGTAGAAATCAGGAATATCCAAGCTCTACCCTTGAATATCCGCTCAACTGTAATCACATCGGTTGCTTCTGTAGTTGCACCAGCAGGTACTTTACTATTGATTAATCGGTTTCGCGAAACTGAGGTAGAACCTGATGGACCGCCTTGGCCTTTGTCTAGTTCCGAATTAGCCCAGTTTACACAATTGGGTTTACAAGAACTCAACCGGATTGTATTTTTTGAGAGTGACCGGGCTGATATTCCACAACTACGGATAGAATATCAAAAATCTGCCCCAGTGTAGGAATGCTACAAAATATTACTGAAAGTTCACATCAGCACTATTTTAGGGATTTTTGAGCCACAATGGAGGTAGGAAACCAGCTGGAGGTGTAAGATGACTCACAATCTCACATTATCTGACCCTACCACTTACCTGATATTTAAACTCAGTATCCTGATTATGGTACTGCTAGTATTGTTGGTGATTTCCGCTGCTCCAGCGGTTTAGTCCATCCGCGACTAATTCCACGCCGAATACTTGGGCAAAACACCGGGCTATATGAACACGTACCTCTTGAGAGGTAATACCGGGAATCCATTCGGCTAAACTACTTACAGGCTTATCGGCAATACCACAGGGGATAATCTCTTGAAAGCCTAACATATCAGGACAAACATTGAGGGCGAACCCATGCATAGTAATCCAACGGCTAACTTTAATCCCGATGGCGGCTACTTTTCGTCCTTCTAGCCAAACACCAGTCAAACCCGCAAGGCGATCGCCAGACAGGCCATAAACAGCTAATACCTGAATTAATACTTCTTCTAATTGCCTTAAATACCAATGCAGGTCTTGGCGATAATGTCGCAGATTTAAAATCGGATAACCTACCACCTGACCAGGACAATGGTAAGTCACTTCGCCGCCCCGTTCAACTGTGTGGACATCAAACTTAGTATTTTGTCGGTCAAACTTGAGAAATTCCGGGTTACTTCCTTGTCCCAAAGTGTAGACAGGGGGATGCTCGAGCAAGATTAACACATCCTCTAGACTAGGGTGATGAATGCGCTGAGTCAAGAGCGATCGCTGCCATGAGAGAGCATCGAGATATGGCATCAATCCCACATTAAATAACAAACAACTTCTGTGATCTGTTTCCATACTACGGATCATGCCAAAAATCAACTACCTTATTGACCAAATATATTGCAAATGACAAGACTTGAAGCAACAAATGTCAAGCTATGCAAAGGATTTTAAAGGAACATCAACTAAATGTGCATTACAGAATACAAAGTGCTACGTTAGATATATAACCTCAATGGTGTTAGGAGGAATTCTCTGCATCAAGCATCAAGCCCAACAGGATCACAACGAATGCACTGGCCGATCAATATCATAAATAGTTCGCATCTCAAACCAGATCGAAGATCCGATAGAGAGTACATTAAAATCGTTCAAAATTTGTTTTGGCGGTAATGCGCGATATTACCGCGACATCCATTCATACAAAACAAATTCACATCAAAAAATATATCAGTGGGAGGGTTTACATGAAGCTTGTCATCCACGGCAAAAATATTGAAATCACCGATGCAATTCGGGAGTATGTACATCAAAAAATTGAAAAAGCCGTCAGTCACTTTCAACACATCACTAATGAAGTGGATGTACATCTAAGCGTCGCCCGCAATCCCCGAATTACTACCAAGCAAGCAGCGGAAGTGACTATTTACGCCAATGGTAACATTATCCGTGCTGAGGAAAGCAGCGAAAACTTATATGCCAGCATTGACTTAGTGGCAGATAAAATTGCCCGTCAACTGCGTAAATATAAAGAAAGACGTCAAGATCAAAAAACTCACGCCCAACCCACAAATCAAGCATTAGTTCCCGAACCAGTGGCCGCAGATTTAATCGGCGATCGCACCCCGGAATTACCCGATGAGGTGATCCGGACAAAATATTTTCCCATGCCACCCATGACCCTTGCAGAAGCCACAGAACAGCTGCAACTAGTGGGACACGACTTTTATATGTTCCGCAACTCAGAAAGTGGGGAAATTAATGTGGTTTACGAACGTAACCACGGCGGTTACGGTGTCATTCAACCCCGCAAGACCAACGGTCATACCAACGGTAAGAATGGTCATTCAGCCCATGTTAATCATCCAGTAGGGGACAAATCCCACTCCTATAAGTAAGTAAATCTAGTCCCCTCCCCTTAATCAGGGGAGGGGTGATGGGTGGATTTATTTCACAGCTAAATCTTGCAAAATTTTCAGAGCTTCCTCTACGTGAGCCTGAAAATTAAACATAGTATCCAAAACAAACCGCACAACCCCCTCTTGATCAATTACATAAGTTACACGGCCAGGAACAAAACCAAAAGCCATAGTAGCGCCGTATTCCTTACGCACCTTGTTATCTTTATCACTCAAGAGAGTGAAAGGCAAATTGTATTTTGCCGCAAATTGCTGGTGAGATTGCGGAGAATCTCCACTCACGCCGATCACTTCAGCACCCGCAGTTTTAAACACCTCATATTGATCCCGGAACCCACAAGACTCCGCCGTACATCCGGGTGTGTCATCCTTGGGATAAAAGTATAAAACCACCGCTTTTTTGCCCCGAAAATCCCTCAGGCTGACCCTAGAGCCATTTTGATCACTCAGGGTAAAATCAGGGGCGGTATCACCAACTTTAACTGACATATAATTTCTTACCGTTTTTCTTAAGATTCCATCTCAGCTAATTCTAACCAGCGTTCTGTAGCTATATCAATGGACTGCTTCAGGTTTTCTACCTGTTCGTAGAGTTTTTGGACCTGGGTGTAATTCCCCCCAGATAGACTACTCAAGGCTTTCTCCGCTTCCGCTTTCTCAGATTCCAACTTCGCAATTTTAACTTCTAACTCCCCAAATTCCCGCTTTTCCCAATTTGACAGTCGGCGACGCTTTTTATTTTCCGTCACTGTAGATGAACTGCTAACCTTGGGTGTTGCTGGTGGTTTTTCAGCCACATTGGCCGCTTGCTGTTGTTTTTCTAGCTCCTCTTCTGCTTTTTTGTAATCTAGATAAACTGAGTAATTACCTGGATATTGTCGCAGATTACCGCCCTCCTCCAGGGCAAAAACATTATCTACAGTCCGATCTAAAAAGTAGCGATCGTGAGAAACCGCAATTACACACCCCGCAAAATCTTCTAAATAATCTTCTAGTACCGCCAATGTTTGCACATCTAAATCATTAGTTGGTTCATCTAAAATCAACACATTGGGCGCACCAATGAGAATTCGCAACAAAAATAAACGGCGTTTTTCGCCCCCAGATAATTTATGAATTGGCGCGTACTGCTGGTTTCCCGGAAACAAAAATCGCTCCAACATTTGCGAAGCCGAAATTTGAGTACCGTCGGCGATTTTGACAAATTCCCCTTCTTCCTTGATATAGTCAATCACCCGCTGATTTTCATCTACCGCTGCGAGTAACTCTTCAGAATGCTGATCAAAATAACCAATGTGAACCGTAGCCCCAATTTCCACAGTACCAGAATCAGGTTGAATCCGCCCGGTAATCATATCCATTAAAGTAGATTTCCCAGTACCATTACCCCCAATAATCCCAATCCTGTCTTCTGGACTAAATTCATAGGTGAAATTATTAATCAGAGTGCGGCCATCATAGCCCTTAGATACATTATTTAATTCAATCACCTTTTTACCAATGCGGCGGCTGACTGTGGAAATCTCCACTTTACCTTGAACTTGTTTAAACTCAGTTTCCCGCATGGCTTGGATGCGTTGAATTCGGGCTTTTTGCTTAGTACTCCTGGCTTTTGGCCCGCGACTCAACCATTCTAATTCCCGACGTAATACACCTTGATGTTTACGTTGGCTACTCATAGCCGACTCTTGGGCTAAAGCTTTCTTTTCCAGGTAATATGAATAATTACCTGCATAGGTGTAAACATCACCTCTGTCTATTTCAATAATCCGGCTTGTGACCTGATCTAGGAAATAGCGATCGTGAGTAATCAGTAGCAGCGTACCACGAAAGCGATTTAAATAACTTTGCAGCCATTCCACAGACAGCGCATCTAAATGGTTAGTAGGTTCATCCATCAGTAAAACGTCTGGTTCCGATAGTAAAGCTGTAGCTAAAGCAATGCGCTTGCGATATCCCCCTGATAAAGTCCCAACCACCGCATCAAAATCAGAAATTCCTAACTTAGTTAAAATAATTTTGGCGTTGGTTTCCAACTCCCAAGCGCCCGTGGTTTCCATCCTTTGCATCACCCCAGACAAGCGGGACATCAACTGACTATCTTCTGGATGATCAACAAGTTTGTGAGATAGTTCCTCATACTCACGTACTAAAGACAAGTGTTCACCGCTATCGGCAAAAATTTGCTCTAAAACTGTGTAATTCTCGTTTACATCTGGTTGTTGGGGTAAGTAAATTACCTTTGCACCAGCACTAAAAGTAATCTGTCCACTATCAATTGATTCTAATCCGGCAATCATTTTTAACAAAGTTGATTTACCAGAACCATTAGTACCAATTAACCCCACTTTATCAGTAGCATCTAAACTAAAACTGGCATCTCTTAAAATTTCCTTGATCCCAAAATCTTTTTTAACTGATTGTAATGTAATAATACTCATAGAAATTAGTCGTTTTAACTTTCAAATTATTTTGCTATTTTAATTATTATAAGCATAAATATTGATTGTGGGGTGGGCATCTTGCCCGCCCTGCCTACCTACTCCCATCAAATCCGGCTGTATCCATAGAGGACTAAAGTCCTCACTACAAACCTGATCTAAACTAGAAGACTAAAATCCTCACTACCAATCTGATCTAAGCAAACAAATCCAGGGGCAAATGCCCATACATTTCGTTAATTCCCCCTTCACGATAAGATTGACAAGAAATTAATACTCCCCGATGATGTCCCGCATAGGAATCAAGATAACATAAACCATTTTTGCCATTCAATTTGATATAAACTGGACCTTCTGGTGTTGGTAAATTACTCGGGGCTTCATAGCCAAAAGCATAAGAATAAGTTCTCATCGCCAGTATCCCTTCTGCGGCTGTATCAGCACAAATTCCCAATATTTGGTAATCAGAAATACTAGTTACCAAAATTAAAGCCCGACGCACTAAAGCCTCCTCTGAGGGTTTGAGGATAGGTGCTATATCTAAGCAGTTGAATTTGTTCAGAATTTTTTTGGCTTCTGAGACTGTGAGATTTTGATGGTTGGGAGTTGACATAACTTAGTTTCTTATGTTCTGGTTGAGTTTTGCTAGTGGTGTGTGTGAGGTGGGTATAGCCCACCCCGCTATGATTAACCTAAATTATGATTGGTCGGTAACATTACCTAAGTTGAAAATGAATGGTACACTGCCTTTGGCTTCACCACCCATAACGAGAACTTTCGGCATTTGAGCGCCGCCAGTTCTCCAAGCTTCAATTGCTTCTTTTTGCAGAACTAACTCTCCCCCTTGGGCTTTGAGGGTTTCTGCTAAAAGTCTTTGAGCCTCTGCTTTACCCTTAGCGCGATTAACATCTGCTTGCGCTTCTTGTTCAGCTTCTCGTGCTACATAAACTGCTCTTTGAGCCCGTTGTTCAGCTATTTGTTTTTCTTCTACAGCCCTGGCAAACTCCGGTGAGAAATTCAAGTCAACTACACTAGTGTCTAAAACGATTATCCCATATTTAGCCAAGCGATCGCCCAAGGCTAAATCAAAATCCTCTTTTAATTCACTTCTTTTGGTAATTGCTTCTTCTACCGTTCTTCTGGCCGCCGCGATTTTAAACGCTTCCTGTGTTTGCGGCGCAATTATCTTTGAAACAATATTTGCTAAAGTTCCTTGTCTTCTTCTCACCTCAACTACCTGCGCCGGATCAAGGCGAAAGTTAATCGCAAATCTTGCAGATAAATTTTGCAAATCCTTGGTAGAACTTTCCGCCGGGACTTCAAACTTTTGTACTGTCAAATCATACACATCAACTACTGAGATAAGCGGTGGTTTAATGTGAATACCTTCCAGTAGCGCCCCATCTCTAGCTCTACCTAAGATGCTGATGACTCCTGCTTGTCCCGGGCTGAGAATCACAAAGGAATTTACACCCACAAGGACAACCAGTGCTAATACAATACCCAAAACTGTAGTTTGCCAATTCCCGAATTGCTGACTTTTCAAGGTTTGATCTCCTTTTGCATCTTTAGGCAACTCCTGTACTATGGTGACACGTCTTCAGCTGTTCTCACCGAAGAATCAGATTACAAAAGCCAGATGCTCTCCTCTCCCCTATGGTGGTAATATCGGTTTCACCCAATGGTAAATGACCTTAGCTGTGGCTGACCAAAAGCCCTATCTGTCAGCCCTGACTTGACTACTAACACGAGTATTCGCAATAAATTTGACTCGTTATCGGCTGTTTGATTTTGGGTAAAGTTTTTAACTTGGCAGCACCAGCATTAATTGCCATGGCAGTTGATCTGCTAGTTAAGCAGCAAGATTCTATCATTGGTTAGTTTGGTGTTCAAGATACCTTTGGACAATTTTCACTTCTGTTATAATATCTGAATGTTTGGCTGTGGTGGCGCGGTTTTTGCAGTTTTGGTGACAAACTGGGGTAAGATAGGTTTCACGTACTAGGCGCACCAGGCGCAGAGAGTTTATGATGTTTGGTAGTGGTGGCGCGGTTTCCCATAATAGCAAGTGGCGTGTTGAGTTAGATAAGTTTGTTAGGGATAATCACCGCGATTTGGCGGCTGTTTTTTGGGGGTTGTGGTTACAAAATGGTAATGAGCAGGGTACCCTGGGTATTGATTTACAGCCTAGTCCCCATTTTATTTATTGTCCTCAAGGGGCGATTGAGGTTTTAAATCAGAAGGTAGAAAATCGTCTTCAGGAAATTTTGGGAATTATTGACCATCATGATCCTGAGGTGGAAGTGTTGATGATTGCAATTGGTAAGGGTGAACTGAAGTTGATTCAGTTTGCGCCTGAACCTCCCCCCCCGGTTTGTTTTGCACAGGTGGGTAAGGATGTGAATGAGTTATTAGATTTGTTGGAAGCAAGGTTAAATGAGGTGGAGTTTTTTTAAGCTGAGTTAGCACTGAGGTTTTATTGGTCTCCCTCTATGACTGTTAACACGGCTTTGGGTAAAAGTTTATCTTTGAACCAGACTATTTTGGCGGGGACGTTATCTAATTTGACTCCAGCTTTTTCTAGGTTCAATCTTTCGGAAATGGCTAAAATTAAATTCTCACATCCAGAACGCCGCACTTGATAAAATTTCTTTTGTAAATATTCCGGTCGCCAATAACCAACTATTTCTAGTAAGTAGTCACGTCCATCAGGATGTACTAGGCGAAAGTCGGGAATCATGACGCTACCAGGTATGGGAATTAAATCTACTTCTCGCTCTAATACCCAATCGGTTTTAAGTACATCCCATTTCTCGGCAAAGGATGACTCTAACATACTATCGTAAGGTTTACCGGGGGAATAGTGGGAGACTAAGCCACATTCAGAGTTGAGGGTAAAACGTCGGGTGTTCCATTGTTTGGTGTCAAAATCTCTGCTCTGTAAGGTGGCGCAAAGACTCCATTTAGTCACATGAAGTAAGGCGGGAATTAATTTGGCGATCGCCAGTCCATATCTTGTACTCGGTCTAAATAAACTTGTCGGACCGTCAACAGTAATTGTAAATCCATGGTCAGCATCCCCCTCAATATACGCCATCAATTGAAACAATTTTAAATAACGAAATAATAGTTTATATTGCCCCGGCACATTGCGATGAGCATTTAAAGTTAACTGACTGGCTTTATAAAAAATTCCCTGGACTTGAGACAAGTTATATCTATTTAATAATTCTACGGGCGTGGGTGCTTCAAAACTAGTTAAAATCTTATTTTCATTCAAATCAGCATATAACCCATCCCGCACTTGTTCCCATAAAACTTCTCTTTGCAGTTGCTGACTCAGTTCATCAGCAATTCTAGTTAAAATAATTTGGGTTGATTCTCTACTACAAACAGACTGGGAGGCTAAACTAAATACCCGCTCTCTTAACATGGGTGGTTCTAGGGGACTAACTACCTCAAAGGTACAGAAACTGCTTTTGAGAATATAACCTAACCCCCGCTTGACTCGGTAATCTGTCCCGTCTCCCTCTAGGTCTAACAGTTGACTTTCTAGCAACCCTACAGACTTACCCCGCGCTTCCTCAAAACAATTAATCAACTCCTGCGCTAACTCCAAACTATGGCGATCAATCTTCAATCTCTTGGGAATGATTTCCTCTCCGTTCTGGCGATGACTCAGTAAATCCGTCGGTAACATTTCCCTGATCTGTTGAATATTTAATGTCTAACTGTTCTGCTGCTTTGGGGACTCTACCTTGACCCCCGCCATAAATTACCCGTAAATTCCCCTTGTTCTCTGGGTGTTTTTCCCTGCTCTGGGTTTGGTGATCCACCCCCCTGCGTCTGGCGGAGGTTCCCTCTTCGCTGGTATCTTCTGCTACTACTTCATATAAAATCGCCTGTTTATTAGCTACATTCCCCTTTCTTAACACCCTACCCAACCGCTGTATATACTCCCTGGTAGAACCAGTACCAGATAAAATAATGGCCACGGAAGCAGCGGGAACATCAACCCCCTCATTTAAGACATGGGAAGCTACCAAGGTATTATACTCACCCTCTCGAAACTTGGTGAGGATTTCGTGCCGTTCTTTGACAGGAGTTTGATGGGTAATGGCGGGAATTAATAACTGTTGGGAAATTCTATATACTGTGGTATTATCGGCTGTAAAGATTAAAATCCGCTCCGGGAAGTGTTGGGCTAATAGGTCGGCTAAAATTCGCAACTTGCCATCAGTACCTAAAGCAATATTTTTCGCTTCCCGGTGTGCTAACATAGCTCTACGACCTGCAGGCGATCGCCCACTCATTTTCACAAACATTTGCCAACCTTGAATACTCCCCAGGGAAATTTTAGACTGGCGGAGAAAGTCGTTACGGGTTTGAATTAACTGGTTGTATCGCTCTCGCTCCTGCTGGGATAACTTCACCTTCATATGCACAATTTCATGATGAGCTAAAGCACCCCCCGCTAAATCCTCAGCGCGTTTGCGATAGACTTCTGGACCGATAAGTATATTTAAATCAGCGTGTTTCCCATCAGTACGTTCCGGTGTAGCTGAGAGTCCTAACCGATAAGGAGCAATAGAATACTCAGCAATTACCCGCCCAAAGTCTGTTGGTAAGTGATGACATTCATCAAAAATTATTAAAGCATATTTATTGCCTAAACTTTCCGCATGAATTGCCGCACTATCATAAGTCGCCACTAAAATCGCCGTGCGATCGCCCGAACCACCCCCCAACAAACCCACCTCAGCATCAGGAAAAGCCGCGACTAAATGAGCATACCACTGATGCATTAAATCCAGAGTTGGCACTACAATTAGGGTAGTCCGGGGTGTAGATTGCATCGCCATTTGTGCTAAATAAGTCTTTCCCGCCGCCGTGGGGAGAACCACAACCCCCTGTCTACCCCCCAATTTCCAAGCCGTTAACGCCTCAATTTGGTGGGGGTAAGGCTCCATTTCTAAACTGGGGATTAAATCCACCGGGTAAAATTCCTTGGCTTCATCAATAAAATATACCTCCTCCCCTTGCAGTGCTTCCACCACAGCGCGATAATTAATCGCGGGAATCCGAAACTTTTCCACCCGGTCATCCCATGTAGCGTAATCCATCCACCCTTTACCCCTTGGTGGTGGATGTAAAATTAAAGTACCTCGGTTAAATTGTAGGGTGGGTGTGCGAGCCATTACATATGAAGATTTACAAGCTAGGTTACTGACAGTATTGAAAATTATCGGGGTTGGGGTGCAGACAGTCTGGGTTGAGACAGTAGATTTGATTGCTCATGTCTGGGGCGGTTTGTCTGGTGGTGATTGCCAAGAAGTATTATACACTTAAGTATGGGTTAAAGTGCCCGCACAAAAAACTTTTATGGCACACACCGAACGGTTCCACCAAGGACGGATAATTTACAGGATGAACAGAGAGATTTGATCACCAATTACCAATTACCTAATAAAAGATATGGAGATTTAAGCAATGCTGAACTTGCGAATTACCAAAGAACAAGTATTTAGTTTACTTGAACAATTATCTTGGCAAGAAAAACAGGAGATTTTCCAATATCTGAGTCAAAAACTCCATCGCCAACCAGTTGATAGTCAAGCCAATCTTGATCATGCTTTAGAGCATCCCATTAACCAACTCTCAGGCAAAATTACAGCTTTTCAAGGGGTTAATGCTTTAGCTTGGCAAGAGCAAATCCGGAGTGAGTGGGATGAAACTGGATTATCTCATTGATACTAATATTTTTATCTCATTGTTCAATCAAGAATTAACCCAACCTGTCCCCAATGGTAACATAGGTTATTCTGTGATCACAAGTATTGAGATTTTGTCTTTTAAGGGTTTATCTTTGGAGGAAGAGAATCTAATTCGCTCAACTCTAAAAACTCTTATCGAAGTATCTCTAGATGCGGCTATTGCCGAAAAAACGATTCAATTACGACGAAAATATAGCTTAAAGATTCCCGATGCTGTTATTCTTGCGAGTGCTTGGGAGTGTGCAGCAGTGTTGATTACGAATGATCAGCAGTTGTTCAAAATCAGCGAAGTACAGGTTATTTCTTTGCCAACGAAAAGTTAGGTAAGAGGGAACAGGGAACGGTTCCACCAAGGACGGATAATTTACAGGATGAACATAGACCCTATGCTAGTATCCTATTCTCAACTTTATCAACGGTTTATTGAGCAGGTTATTGGTTTAAGTCAAAAAAAAGATTTTTCCTTAACTGCTTTAATCACTAACTATATTAGCATGAATTACCAGCTTAAATTAGAACAAATAGACAAGTTAAAAGCCTGGTTAGATGACTTTAGACCATTTGACCAAACAATAATCGCCGAACTCAAAAAGCTGTATCATGTCCGCTTTACTTATAACTCTAATGCCATTGAAGGGAATACTTTAACTCAAAGTGAAACTGAGTTAGTGTTAACCAAGGGAATTACAATTGGTGGTAAGACTCTTGATGAACATTTAGAGGTAATTGGACATAAGGAAGCGATTGACTATATTGAGAGTTTAGCCCAAAAAGATACAGTAATTAATGAATGGGAGATTAAACAAATTCACAATCTAATTCTGAGAAAAATTCACCCTAATGAGGCGGGATATTATCGGCAATTAGATGTAATGGCTGCAGGGACAAATTATATTTATCCTCCCCATTATTTACTGTCTCAATTAATGACAAATTTTGTGATCTGGCTCAATTCAGATGCTGCTTTAACACTCCATCCTGTAGAATATGCAACCATGGCACATTATCGTTTTGTTTCTATCCATCCTTTTCGAGATGGGAATGGCAGAACGGCTAGATTATTAATGAATTTATTGTTAATTCGTGCCGGTTATCCTATTGTAGTGATTAATAATCAAATTCGTAATGATTATATTCATGCTTTAGCCTATGGACAACAAAACCAAGATGATTTAAGTCAGTTGTTTGATTTGGTTTGTGATGCTACTATCAGTTCATTGGTGGAAACTTTAAGGTTATTAGTAACTGCGAGTAGCAGTAGGGAAAAAGGGCAGGTTTTTTATCAGGAAATTACTGATTTTATTGATAATTTTTTGATAAAATAGGTAAATTGCTGTTTTAAATTAATCGGACAATTCCATTATTCAGGGCGATCGCCCTGGGTGCGGGTGTATCCGGGTTGTATATATTATTGCATAGGGAGCCAGGGAATAAATTCCCTGTCTGAAAGCTCAAGTCGGTTAAAAACCGACTGGTTTTGGGGTGGGGTGGAGGTTGTTCTAAAAGCGACTTAATTACCTTTGTGAGCGATCGCCCCACGATTACCGCTATGCTAGGGATTAAAAATCGCCTGTCCCGAATAAATTACCTACCAAAAACGGTGGATTACCCCAGAGCAACTAGCTGCGATCGCAGATAAATACGCCAAAAATAGTTATGGTGAATATTTATGTAAGTTATTAGGACAAATCCCTTGACCCTTTGATTTCGGTGGTTGAGCGAAGTCGAAACCACAATCCCGCCAATACCCCCTGATATTCCTTCGACTTCGCTGACGGGAACGTATTGATTTCGGTTTCGATCTTACTATCGAATATTATTATTTTACCCCACCCTAACCCTCCCCTTGTAAGGGGAGGGGACTGGATTTGATTGTTTTTTGTGTGTTCGGTGTGTTCCCCAATCCTTCAGTGTTCCCTGTTCCCTGTTCCCTTTACTCTGTATAGGACTATTATTTGATTCTTGAACAAGACTATGATTATATTATTGCCATAAAGCCATAATTAAATTGATAAATTAAATTAACAAATCACACGAAAATCCTGACACCCCTCCCTAGTCGGTTTTCAACCGACTTAAGCTTTTAGACAGGGAATTTATTCCCTGGCTCCCGTGTGGATAACTATAAATTATGGCTCCCGTGTGGATAACTATAAATTATGGCTCCCGTGTGGATAACTATAAATTATGGCTCCCGTATGGATAACTATAAATTATGGCTCCCGTGTGGATAACTATAAATTATGGCTCCCGTATGGATAACTATAAATTATGTCTCCCGTGTGGATATTAAAAACTCTTAACGTCCTGGACAATTATTTCTATTTGTGAACTTGTTAACTCTGGGAACATGGGTAGGCGCAATAAACAATCAGACAGAAGGTTAGTATGATCCATCTTCCCATTCACCCGTCCATAATGCTTACCAGCAGGAGAGCTATGTAAAGGTACATAGTGAAACACCGCATTAATACCTTGTTCTTTCAAGTAGTTAATTAGCTGGGTACGGGTTTGTAAATCCTCTAGCAGGATATAGTACATATGTCCATTGTGCTGACACTCAGGGGGAATGATAGGACGGCGTAATTTACCGGATTTTTCTACAGGTTCTAGCAGTTGATGATAATGGTTCCATACTTTGAGGCGGTTGGTAAT
The DNA here is from genome assembly GCF_028331025.1 of Anabaenopsis arnoldii. Taxonomy (NCBI): domain Bacteria; kingdom Bacillati; phylum Cyanobacteriota; class Cyanophyceae; order Nostocales; family Nodulariaceae; genus Anabaenopsis; species Anabaenopsis arnoldii. Next base: position 42,453 of record NZ_JAQMUH010000194.1, read on the forward strand.
AATTTGTTGTGCTTCTTCAAGTTGCGCATAGAGAAAAGCGGCAATTAATTCTCCTGGTAAGTAACTAGAGCCTTTTTCTATCCAGGTATACTTATCTACCTGTCCCCGGAAGAATTGACTGCGGTTAGTGCCTTTTTCCCGAATGATTTCCGCTGATTCTGTGAATTGGGGATTATTGATAATTAAAGCACCGCCTTCACCGGCGATAATATTTTTGGTTTCATGGAAACTAAAGCAAGCCAAGTCACCAAAACTACCAAGGGGTTTTCCTTTATAGGATGACATCAGTCCCTGGGCTGCATCTTCAATTAACAATAGTTGATGTTTGGTGGCAATTTGTTGCAAGGTATCCATTTCACAACCAACCCCAGCATAATGGACGGGGACAATGGCGCGGGTGCGGTGTGTAATAGCTGTTTCTACTAGGGTTTCATCTAAATTGAGGGTGTCGGGGCGGATATCTACAAATACGGGAATAGCTCCCCTGAGAACAAAGGCGTTGGCGGTGGAAACGAAGGTATAACTGGGCATAATTACCTCGTCTCCTGGTTCCAAATCGGCTAAAATAGCTGACATTTCTAGGGCGGCGGTGCAGGAGTGAGTCAGGAGGGCTTTATGGGAGTGGGTATGGTTTTCTAGCCATTGATGGCATTTTTTGGTATAATTTCCATCCCCGGCGAGTTGTCCTGCGTGGTGAGCTTGGCTGATATACCATAGCTCTTTACCTGTCATGTAGGGTTTGTTAAAGGGTATTTTATTCATGGGTTATTGTTTGTAGGCAATTACTAACAAAGAGCCGCCCCAGGGAAAGGAAAAACCTAGTTTAATCAACCAGCGTTCTACATCTAAAATTTTCTCTAAGAGGTAATTTAAGCTGCCACTAATTTTTAACTCACTGGTGGGGTCATAATTCTTTGATGAGCGCTGATTGAGTCGAGAAAGTAGCATTAAGGGTAAGAGAAGAGAAACAAAAGAGGTAACTTTTACTACTTTAAATCCTGTTTGCTGTAACTTGGTGATTAAATCTTGTTTAATATAGCGCCGGACGTGGTGAGCGTAGGTATCAGCTTGACTCCATAACCAGGGATGTTGGGGGACAGTCAGTATTATACCCCCACTGAGTGGAATAGCTTGATACATTTGTATAAGTACATCTTCATCTTGTTCTATGTGTTCCAGAACGTCAAAAGCTCCAATAATATCAAATTCCTCGGCAAAGGGGATATTACGGGCATCCATTTGAAAAAGTGTTGTTTTACACAGGCGTTCTGTGGCAAATTGTAAGCCGGTAGTAAATATTTCACTACCGCAGGTGATGAGGTGGGGGAGGTGTTTTTCAATTCCCTGAAGGACAAAGCCAGTTCCGCAGCCGATTTCTAGGAAGGTTTGAGCGTGGGGGAAGTAATGTTTAATGGCGTAAATGATTAAGCGGTTGCGGGCGCGAAACCAGAAGTTTTTGGCTTCTAGTTTTGCTAGTATGGGGAAGGCTGAGTCCTCAAATCCTTCGCTAGCCGCTGCGAGTTGCGGTGCAAAGCTCTGGTGTCCATCTAATATTGGGGGTGTGTAACCACAGGCGGGACAATCCCAGTTAGGTTGGTTAAAATGATGGTGACATTGGGGGCAGATTTTCATCGAAAATTATTGTTTATTAAAAAAAATATGTGATTTTTCCGTTTAATCTGGTTTTATACATTCTATAATGATATGAGTATAGGGTATCCGTAATAAGTCATGACGAATGTTACAGGATGTATGTGGGGGGGGGAATAAATTATACCCTAGATTTAAGTAACCTTTTTCATCCCTTACATTTTGTCCCCGGTCTTTAGATATAATCCATCTGGCAATGGGGGATTGATTCTCTGTGTAGCAATTCTCGACAGCTACTAATCGGCCTCCGGGTTTCAAGGCAGTGTGAGCTAATTTAAACAGTTTTTCTGCTTCTATATCGTCAAGATGATGTAATACTCCAAACACTAGAACAATATCAAAATATTCCCTATATGTGAGGTTGTCAGATGTGACTAGTTGACAGATAAAGGTTCCCTGATTGCCATAACGCTTTTTGGCATCACTAATATACTTTTCACTGGCATCAAATCCTATATACTCCACTTGGGGTAAATAGGCTAATATATTAGCAGGTCCACAACCAATATCTAGTATGCGATCGCCGATACTGGGTCTGAGATAATTTTTAATCAGAATACTATAGACTCTATTCTGACCTAGGATTTTTTGAAATAAGCTATAAAAGAAAGGGATTGAAAGGATTGAGCGAATTCCTTGGGTAATTTGGGGCATATTAATTTTTTATGATTCTTTTGAGAAGTGGATTTCTACCCTTTGCTACCAATGATAATACCTAAGATAATGAATCCCAACCCCAGAGATTTGGGAATAGTTACGGGTTCTTTAAAGAAGATGGCGCTGAGGAAGAGGACTAGGACAAAGGCTAAACTCATGAATGGGTAAGCATAGCTGAGGTCAAATTTAGTCATGGCGGCCATCCAGCTAATTGCTGCTAGGAATGCACCAGCAAAGCCACTAATTACCCAGGGGTTGAGTAGTAGTTTAATGATGTATTCTAGTTTGGCTATATTGTCTGGGGGAAGTGCTCCCGCCAGTTGCACTTGCCATTTAATCACAATTTGTCCGTAGACTGTGAACAGGATGGTTAGGAGAATGTAAAGATGATTCATTAGTATTATTGAAAATTGTATGTAATTGGTATGTAATTGAGTTGAAATAGTAATTAATTATTCTACAAGTAAATGATATATATCTACCGGTTTTCTAAACCTAAATCCTAAAGATGAATAGAGATTTAGAACGGCCACATTAGATATAGATATTGAACTTGTTAATTCTTGATAACCTTTTTCTAATAATCTTTTACAAGCAATACTCCAAAAATATTTGGATAGTCCTTTTCCTCTATACCCTTTACTTAAAGCATGGAGTATAATTTTATTATCTGAATATGCCCAAAAACCTACTACAGAACCGTAAAACATTAAACTAAAAACTGTTTTGGACTGCCAAAGGTCTCTTAACCACAAATCATATCTTAGATCCGCAAGATTTTGATTTATATTAAAATCTCTATGGAAGCGACCATAAGTGAAAGCACCATAAACAATCTGACTTATTTCTTCTATGTTTAATGGTTCACAAATCTCTATACCCTCTCTTTTATATGTTAATAACCTCTCAGAAGTACAATAAGGTTCAATTAAGGTATCACAATAATAAAAACCGAACTCATGTAATGTTTTCTTTGGGGCTAATGGGTTAATTTTAATAGTATAGTGTCCCTCAGATTTTTGCTTTTTAATTTTCTCTAGCGTATTTCTTAGATCATTTTCAGATATATAGGGTATTTCAAATGTTTTGATTCCAAAAGCGCGAGAATCCCATGGAGTAAATACAATATCCTCAGACATATTCATCACATTTTTTTAGTTCATAACTGATATTTAAAGTTTCATGTACAGTATCAGTCTTATTCCTGACTAAATATAAAGGTCTTCTTTTTGTCTGATCAAAAGTTTTCCCTAAATAAATACCTAGTATTCCCAGAATAGAAATAATAATCCCACCTAGAAAATACAAAGACACAATCAGGCTACTCCAACCAGTTACAGGCGAACCATAAAACACAAACCTAACAGCAATATAAATACCATAAATAAATGACAAAGTGGAAATCAGAAAACCTAACTTAATAGACAGGCGTAGAGGCTTGTCTGAATAGGCGATAATTGTTTCACTAGCTAGTTTCCAGAGTTTAGCGAAAGTATAAGTGCTTTTACCCTCAAAACGCTGGTCATGGGTAATGTTAATACTAGCGGTGGGAAATCCCATCCAATCTACCAACCCTCCAAAAAATCTCAGTTGTTCCCGCATTAAACAAAAGTTCTCGACAACTTGACGAGAGATAATGCGGAAGTTACCTACTTGTCCATCATATTGTAAATCTGTCAAGTAGTTAAAGATTTGATAAAACAACCATGAAGTAAGTCGCTTCAGCGGGGGATCTTTACGTTTACCTCTGCGAGCTAAGACAACATCATAACCCTGTTGAGCTTTGCGATACAGTCGGGGAATTTCTTCTGGTCTGTCTTGCAAATCACAATCCATAACAACTACCCAGTCAGCGTCACAATGATCTAACCCTGCTGTGATACCATAATGTTGGCCAAAATTGCGACTAAATTGAATTCCTTTCACCCGTGGGTCAGTCTTACTTAACTCCACAATAATATCCCAAGAGCGATCGCCCCCACAATCCTCAACTAAAATGATTTCAAAATCCTGTGTAATCTCAGACAAGGAAACCTTAAGCCTCTCATAGAGAACATCAAGGCTTTTTTCTGCTTTATATACAGGGATGACAACGGATATATGAGACATTTGATGATGGTTGGAGTAAATGCAATTCTAGACTGGAGCTATCCCACAGAGAATTTACTTCTGGTCGAACCCCTGACAAGAATATAGTTGAATTTGTTTCCTGGTCACATTCAACACTTTGTCAAAACCTAATTTAGTGGACTTGGCGCAGATATCTTCCTGAGAAATTGGACGATTCCAAGACTCTGAACTATAGTCCTTCATACCAAAATCCTTAGTTAAATTACAGTTACTATTCTCACCTCTGACTCCATTCAGCAGGGGTAATCCGGTCATTGCAGGAACTACAAAAGATTTATCCCAACAACTTCTTGCACCACGGGGTTGCCAAAAGAATGGAAAGTCATGTGAAATATGAATAGCTAAGTTTTTGTCACCTGGTTCTAATTTCTTTGATTGAATTAATTGAGCAAGTCCGGTTTGGATGTAACCCAACTCTGTCTTGGTGTTGTAGATTTCCCAGTTAATACTGGGAGGAAAAAGTAACAAACCTAACTGACGTTGGAGTTTACTTAAACCTTTCAAATTAGTTAATGACTCTGAATCAGGTGATGAATTGGACTGAGCAGAAAACACATCTAGAGCAGTTACCAACTGATCAGCAAACCCGAACGCCCTATCCTTGTAGCTACCACGATAGACAATTCCCGTTCCACTGGACAATGAAAAAATTAAAACTAAGGCTATCAGTCCCCAACGAGTAGTTGGAGACAAGGGTTTGGTTTCATGGTCTAGGGGATCTACAATGAATAGAAAACCAGTTTTGCGGTTGACTGACCAATAGTCAGCTACAGCAGCCAAGGTAAACAATAAGGTGACTAACAGCGCTGGGTGCATAAAATGATATGCTGCGGTTCCGCCCATATCCAGTAAAGCTCCTGGTAGTTGAGATGCTAAAAATAGCACTGTGAGGATGATCACCTGCGATCGCCCCAGGAATTTTTCTTGATTCCTCTGCAACCAGGAAAATAGGACAATTAACGCTAAAAATACGATATTTGGCCAAATAAAATGAATTGTGTAGATGCGTGCAAAGTGAAAGGGATAGAAAATGTTAGTAAGATTTCCCCCACTAAAGCTAAAGGCTAAAGCTAAACATCCCACAAAAAAAGCGATCGCTAAAGCTAATAACAGTCCTACATATCGCCAATTCAGTTGATTTTTGTGCCAAATTTTAGGGATAAACCCACAGAGGATGAGAAACAAAGCCAGTATCACCCCGGTAGAAATCTTTGCAGCGCCACAAGCTAGGACTGCTACCACGGACAATGTTAGGGGTAAAGGGTCAACTGTGAACCAGCGATTACTTTCCCTAGCTTTGAACAACCATCTTTGCCCTACTGGTACCATGGCTATAAATATAGGAAGGCCAAAATTATAGGATTCACCGCCTAAAGCAGTCCAGATGCGAGTTCCGAACAACCATAAACCTAAAAAAGTAAACCCACAAGCCACTAGTGTAGAAAGTGGAGTTGATAGCAAACACATGAAGGCTAAAACTGTAGCAAAGAAAACCGCCGGTAGAAAAGCAACTTGTTGGCAAATACCTAATAGTAGAGGTACTTGTCCGCCTAAAATGTTGAAATTTGCCGCCACCCAACGATGTACGGCAACATGATAGCTTAAAGGTTGTACACCATCTAATCCTGTTGATGGTGTATTAAACTTAGCGATCATCTGCACAATAGCAGAATGAAACAGGGTATCTGGGTGAACAGTATTAGTATAAGCAGTGAGGTCTGCGAATATATTGGCATAACCATGACCATTGACCACAAAAAAATAAAATACCGCGAGAATCATTCCCGCCCCTGAAAGTTGCAGGGCTTTAATCACCGGTCGGTCTTGTTGGGATAAATATGTAAAGATAGTGGCGCTAATACCGAATATACCCAGAGGAATTAAACTCCATCCCCCTAGGAGGGTTACTAGAAATGGTAATCCCATAAACACCAGGGAACCTATTGGTAATATCCAGATGACATGGGAAACATATCGCCAAGCTAAAGCAACGCCACCAAATAATACACTGGGATAAACAAAGATACCCCACACCTGGCGAGTGATGGTAGGGTCCCAGGTGCGGAAGTGTAAAAATAATAGTGCGGTTACCAGAATATAAATAGTAAATAGCAAAGCTACTTCGCTAACTATTTTACTTTTGACGGCAAAATGTTCTACTCTAGGTTCGGACTGTGACATAGATGCTTATTTACCTGCGTACTATATGATTTTACATTAATAATGTATAATTAATGCAGTTGTATAATAAATTATTATAGTCAGCGAAGAATTTATCAGGAATAAATTCGGTGTAAAATTTGCTGAAATACCATGGCAGCCCAATCTACATCAGCAGGGGTAGTTTCACGCCCAAGGGTGAAACGTACCCCTCCTAAAGCTGCTGACTCTGAATAACCCATTGCTAAAAGTATGGGACTGGGACTAAGTTTACCACTATGACAGGCAGAACCAGCACTAATACCAATACCAGCCAGATTCATTTGTCTAACTAGGGCTTTACCACTGATTTTTTTACCATCAGCCTCCTTGATACACAAACTCACATGGTGAGGTAACCGATTGACTAAATCACCCGTGGGGACTAAACCGGGAATATCTGCTAATTGGGCAAATAGGCGATCGCGTAAGTTAATTAACCGGGGTGTTTCTCTGGGTAATTCTACCGCTGCTAATTGTGCCGCAATTCCAAAACCCGCAATGGCGGGGACAGCTTGAGTACCGGAGCGTAAACCCATTTCTTGACCCCCACCACACAGTAGGGGAACTAATTCTATACCTGGACGCACATAGAGCGCCCCTGCTCCTTGGGGTCCATATATTTTATGACTAGAAATACTCAGTAAATCTATTGATAATTCTTGCACATTTATGGGTAAACGTCCCGCCGCTTGTACCGCGTCAGTGTGAAATAAAACCCCGTGTTCCCGCGTAATCTTTGCTAATTCTGCAATGGGTTGGACTGTACCAATTTCACTTTGTCCATAAATTACAGACACTAAAACAGTATTGTCTTGTAATGCTGCTTGTAACTCTTGGGGGTTAACCCTCCCCTTGCAATCTACACCCAAGCGGGTTACCTCCCAACCCCACTTTTCTAACAACCGCGCAGGTTCAGAAATAGCGGAATGTTCCACCTGAGAAATAATTATATGTTGGGGTAGATTATATAATCTAGCAATGCCAATGATAGCTAAATTATTGGACTCAGTACCACCAGCGGTAAAAACTATGGATTCTGGCGCACCATGAATTAATTCTGCGACTTCGATTCTTGCCTGTTCCACAATTGTAGCCGCCCGTTGTCCCCACTCATGTAAACTAGAAGGATTACCCCACTGTTGATTGAGGACTGCTTGCATCGCAGCCATGGCTTCAGGGCGAGTGGGAGTGGTGGCGCTGTAATCTAAATATATTTGCATATTAATAAATAGATAGGAAATACGGCGCTATGGGTCTGTTTCTCAAGGGTTTTCGGCATGATTGTTATAATGTGGCGTTAGGCATAAATTTACCATATATAGCAATCCTCAATGATTCATGAACAATTTCTGTTCGGTGTGTTCCCTGTTCCCTTTCCTCACTGATAATTTCTCAACTCAAATAGGATGACAATAGATTGTTGATTTTTCCCCAATCCACTGTTAGTGAACTACCGTGCTGATTTTCCCACCACGAAAATACATCCTGATCTTTTTGCTGGTTTTGATGATCACGGCTTGTCAAAAACTACCAGATAAAACTCAGCTTTTACCAGCCCTACCACAAGACCCACTAGTTAAAGTTTACTTTAACCATTCCCCATCAGCAAAATATCCAGAACCCTATCGCCTACAAACTCGCCTGGGAGATAACCTAGAACAACAGATTATTGATACCATTTCTAGAGCCACATCTACAGTAGATGTAGCCATTCAAGAATTGCGCCTACCAAAAATTGCCCAAGCATTGGTAGCAAGGCAAAAAGCCGGTGTACGGGTGCGGGTAATTTTAGAAAATAATTACAGTCGTCCTTGGAGTAGTTTAACACCGACGGAGGTGCGGAAGTTAAGCCCCAGAGAACAAGCCCGTTATCAAGAATTTTATGATTTTGTAGACCAAAACCGAGATCATCGCCTCAGTGAGGAAGAAATTAATCAACGAGATGGGTTAATAATTTTACAAAATGCCCAAATTCCCTGGATAGATGACCGTGCTGATGGTTCTGCTGGGAGTAATTTGATGCATCATAAATTCTTGGTGGTAGATAATCGTTGGGTAATTGCCACCTCAGCAAATTTTACCCTCAGTGATATCCACGGTCAATATAACAACCCTAGCAGCTTAGGCAATGCTAATAATCTGTTACATATTGACAGTCCGGAATTAGCCAGTTTATTTACTCAAGAGTTTAACATTATGTGGGGGGATGGTCCGTTCGGGAAGCCAGATAGTAGATTTGGCTTGGGTAAACCCAGGCGATCGCCCCAAACTATTCAATTAGGTGAAACTGAAATTACTGTACATTTTTCCCCCACTTCCCGCGGCCAACCTTGGGACAAATCTAGTAATGGTTTAATTGGTCAAAACTTAGCTGAGTCTACCAAATCCATTGATATGGCCTTGTTTGTGTTTTCCGAGCAGCGTCTGTCACCGATTCTAGAAACCCGTCACCTGCAAAATGTGACTATCCGCGCTTTGGTAGATTCAGACTTTGCCTATCGTCACTATAGCGAAGCTTTAGACATGATGGGGGCGGCGCTGAGTTATAATTGTCAATACGAAATTGATAATCATCCTTGGCAAACCCCCCTGACTACTGTTGGTGTTCCCACTTTAGCTCCGGGGGATTTATTACATCATAAATTTGCCGTAATTGACCAAGAAACAGTAATTACAGGTTCTCACAACTGGTCACAGTCCGCCAATTATGGTAACGATGAGTCAGTATTAATAGTCAAAAATCCTACCATTGCTGCCCATTACGACCGGGAATTTACGCGGCTTTATGGGGGTGCGATATTGGGTATACCTCCATTAGTTCAGGAAAAAATCGCCGCACAAGCAGAAGAATGTCCCCAGATAATCACCCGCAAGTCCAGGGATAATCAGGAACTAACCACGGTCAACATTAATACAGCTACTATAGAAGAACTAATAACTCTTCCGGGGATAGGTGAGCGATTAGCGCAAAGAATCATTACTGCTCGTGAGGCGCAAAAATTTAGATCTAGAGAAGATTTAGCCAGAGTCTCAGGCATTAGCAGTAAAATGGTCAACAATTGGGGCGATCGCCTGAGTTGGTGATACTGGGTAAATAATGTTTTGGTTGATATAGCAGTAACCACAAGTGCTAGGACATTTCCCTGCTTGTTGTTCCCCATTCGCTGTTCCCTGTTCCCTGTTCCCTGTTCCCTTAAAACCACAATTATGATGTCCTAACGTGTATGCGTAGTGCTATAACAATTTACCTTGCGCCCCAACATCCAGTAATTGATCCCTTTTTTAAGGAATTACTAAGGTAGTTGTGTCCCCCTGCGGTGCTAGAGTGTAAGATGACATTGCATCATCTCAAGTCTTCTAAGACCCTACCTGAAATATAGTTTCAATTATTAGGTTCCCCATGGTCACCACAGCAGAAAAAACAAATATTGGCTACATTACCCAAATTATTGGCCCAGTTGTAGACGTTAAATTTCCCGGTGGAAAATTACCCAGCATCTACAACGCTTTGAAGATCACAGCCACCAACGAAGCAGGACAGGAAATCAACCTCACAGTTGAAGTACAACAGCTTCTAGGGGACAACCAAGTGCGATCCGTGGCGATGAGCTCCACTGAAGGCTTAGTGCGGGGTCTTGAAGTTGTTGATACAGGCGCTCCCATCAGCGTTCCAGTTGGGAAAGTTACCTTGGGACGGATTTTCAACGTCCTGGGTGAACCTGTAGACAATCAAGGGCCTGTAAATGTTCAGGAAACCCTACCAATTCACCGCCCCTCTCCTCAATTCACTGAACTGGAAACCAAACCTTCAGTATTTGAAACTGGGATTAAAGTTGTTGACCTCCTCACCCCCTATCGCCGTGGCGGCAAAATTGGTCTGTTCGGTGGTGCAGGTGTTGGTAAAACCGTCATCATGATGGAATTAATTAACAACATCGCTACCCAGCACGGTGGCGTGTCTGTGTTCGCTGGTGTAGGTGAACGCACCCGCGAAGGTAATGACCTCTACAACGAAATGATCGAATCTGGGGTAATTAACAAAGATAACCTCAATGATTCTAAAATTGCTCTAGTTTATGGTCAGATGAACGAACCACCCGGAGCCAGAATGCGGGTTGGTCTGTCAGGTTTAACTATGGCTGAGTATTTCCGTGATGTGAGTAAGCAGGACGTACTACTGTTTATTGACAACATCTTCCGGTTTGTACAAGCAGGTTCGGAAGTGTCAGCGCTTCTGGGTCGGATGCCTTCCGCGGTAGGATATCAGCCTACCCTGGGAACTGATGTGGGTGCTTTACAAGAGCGGATTACCTCCACCACAGAAGGTTCTATTACCTCTATTCAAGCGGTGTATGTACCTGCGGATGACTTAACCGACCCCGCTCCCGCAACCACTTTTGCTCACTTGGATGGAACTACAGTACTATCTCGTGGTTTAGCAGCTAAGGGTATTTATCCGGCGGTTGACCCTCTGGGTTCTACTTCTACTATGTTACAGCCTGATATTGTTGGTGCTGAACACTACAATACCGCTCGTGCTGTGCAAGCAACTTTACAACGTTACAAAGAACTTCAAGACATTATCGCTATTCTCGGTCTAGATGAATTGTCTGAAGAAGACCGTCTGATTGTAGCACGGGCGCGGAAGGTAGAGCGCTTCTTGTCTCAGCCTTTCTTTGTAGCTGAAGTATTTACCGGTTCTCCTGGTAAGTATGTGAAGTTGGAAGATACTATTAAGGGCTTCCAAATGATTTTGTCTGGCCAATTAGATGAATTACCAGAACAAGCTTTTTACTTGGTGGGCGATATTAACGAAGCGATCGCTAAGGCTGAAAAGCTCAAAGGTTAGTCATTAGTCATTAGTCATTAGTCATTAGTCGTAATCCTAATGGCTAGTGACAAATTAGGCAAAATTACAGACAAAGGACAAAGGACAAATGACTCTCACCGTTCGTGTAGTCGCACCAGATAAAACAGTCTGGGATGCTGTAGCTGAAGAGGTAGTTTTACCTAGTACTACCGGTCAGTTGGGTATCTTAACTGGACACGCCCCTATGTTGACAGCTCTGGATATAGGTGTAATGCGCGTCCGTGCTAGCAAAAATCAGGATTGGCAAGCCATCGCTCTTTTGGGTGGTTTTGCGGAAGTTGAAGAAGATGAAGTCACCATTCTGGTGAATGGTGCTGAACGTGGCGATAAGATTTCACTTGAAGATGCACGTACCGCTTTTAACCAAGCGCAAACCCGTCTAAATCAGGTGACACCAGGCGATCGCCAAGCACAAATCCAAGCCACCCAAGCTTTTAAACGCGCCCGCGCTCGTTTTCAAGCTGCTGGTGGTATGGTGTAATTTAATATTGGGGTCTATTGGCCTTCTCTGGGGTGGGTGGAAATGTCTCGTTGACCCCGCCCCTGGTTTTAAACGCCAAGGGTCGCAAAGTATTCGCAAAGGTACGCAAAGACTAAGTTATTTTTTTTGCATAATTTTCCAGCATTGTTGGGCGATCGCCCAGTCTTCTTGGGTTTTGATGACTAAGACCCTAATGGTTGAGTCTTCTGTGGCTATATCTTGATCAAGGGGCTGCTGTTGATTTTTTGCCGGGTCAATTTTTAGTCCCAGAAATCCAAAGGCTTCACAGGCTGCTTGGCGAATTCCTGGGGACTTTTCCCCTACCCCGGCGGTGAATACTAAAGCATCTAATCCTTCTAGACTGGCTAGCATGGAACCTATACCAGACCTTAATCGGTGTACGTACATATCCCAAGCGAGTTGGGCGCGATAATCTCCCTCGGCGATGGCTGCAATTACTTGGGGTAAGTCGCTGGATACTCCCGAAATTCCCCTTAAGCCAGAGGCTTTATTTAATACATAATCTAACCGCTCCGCTGAGTAATTTGATTGCCGCAATAAATGAATCAAAATCCCTGGGTCAATTGCACCGGAACGGCTCCCCATCATTAACCCATCCAGGGGTGTAAAGCCCATAGTGGTGTCAATACTGCGACCCTTTTTGATTGCTGCTAGGGAACAGCCGTTACCTAAATGACAGGTAATTAATTTCAGAGATGCTAAATCTCGGTTGAGAATTTGGGCAGCACGCCCAGAGCAGTATTGATGACTGATGCCATGAAAACCGTAGCGGCGAATACCTTGCTCTACCCACTCATAGGGACCGGGGTAAATGGCGGCAGCATCGGGGAGGGTGGCATGAAATCCGGTATCAAATACTGCCACTTGGGTGACATCCCCTAAGCTCTGTTCAATGGCTTCTATCCCTTCTAAGGCGGCTGGATTATGTGCCGGGGCTAGGCTGGATAAACTGGAGATTTTGCTTTTGACATCTTCGGTAATTATTACACTTTTTCTGTATTCCTGACCACCGTGGACTACACGATGCCCTACTACATTGATTTCTGAAAGCTGATCTATGACTTTAGTGGCTCCACGAGTCAAAGTGTAGAGGAGATAGGCTACGTGCGCCCGTCGGGAATCACCATAAATTGATTCTTGTAGTGTTTTACCCGTGGCTGTTTTGACTTCAATCTCTGCTACACCCCGGTCTTGAGTCCAGTTGACTTTGCCTTCCCACAGGGGTTGGGGGGTTTGATTAGGCATAGTATGATCGGGGATTTCATACAAACAACTTTTTTGGCTGCTGGAGCCAGCATTTAAAACTAGTACTTTCATTACTTTTACCGGTTGGGGGCTTGTGAACAGTTAACTGTATAGTTGCCAATTTTCAGCTATTAAATAAAGTCATTACCCATAATTTACCGCAAGGCAAAAACATGAAAGGTTTCCAGAAATTATACTCAGTTGGGATTCTGATGTTTGCCTTCATCTATCCCTCAGCTATGGCTGAAGCTAAAAATACTGATCTTAATTATGTTCTCTATCACCAAAATGCGGGAGTGGAGACAAGTTTCATGGGGGGAGATACTAACCCAGAAGTTTTACAGGCTCATAGATATAACAGAAGTCGTATTAGACGACACCACCATAACTATAGACCAAGAAGGTACTATAGTGCGGCACACTATCGTCATGGGCGTTGGCAGTTAGTTCGCGATCGCCATGGTAGATTAATCTATGACTGGCACAGATATTAAGGTACTGTCAACAAAGGGTGAGTATCTCCTCACCCTTTCTAGTATTAGCGGTTAGCTATTACTTCTTTTTCCAGGCGCTCTAGGCGTTGTGCTAATAGTTCTTCTAAAGAAATCAAAGCTTTGGTAAAGCCATCAATACCTTCTGCTAGTTTATCCGATGCCATGCGGTCAGCCTTGTGCATCTTCTCAAAAGTTGCCTTGTCAATAGACATCTTTTCGATTTCCATGGTTGCTACCCGAGCGGGATCAAGTTTCCGTGGTAGTTCCCCAATGGTGGCTTGCAATTCCGCCAACAGTGCGGGGGAAATGGTCAGCAAATCACAACCGGCTAATTCTGTGATTTCGCCAATGTTACGGAAGCTAGCCCCCATAACTTCGGTTTTGTAACCAAACTTTTTGTAGTAGTTGTAGATTGTGGTGACAGATAATACCCCAGGGTCTTCCGCGGATGGGTAACTATCTCTGCCAGTATCTTTTTTGTACCAGTCGAGAATGCGACCCACGAAAGGAGAAATTAAGGTAACACCGGCTTCGGCACAGGCGATCGCTTGATGCAGACCAAACAATAGAGTTAAATTACAATGAATACCTTCTTTCTCTAAAATTTCCGCAGCGCGAATCCCTTCCCAAGTCGAGGCAATTTTAATTAGTACCCGTGAGCGGTCAATCCCAGCCGCCTTATATTGGGCAATTAATTCTCTGGCTTTGGTAACGGTAGCTTCAGTATCAAAAGACAAGCGAGCATCTACCTCTGTAGAAACCCGACCCGGAATAATTTGTAGAATCTTTAACCCAAAAGACACTGCTAAACGGTCAAAGGCCAGAGTCACAATATCCCCTTGGCTAGCAGCCGCACCGGCATCTTTTTTAGCTTGGAGCAAAGTTTGATCAACAATTTCCTGATATTCTGGCATTTGTGCTGCGGCTGTAATCAGGGAAGGATTAGTAGTAGCATCTTGGGGTGTAAACTTCTCAATGGCTTTAATGTCCCCTGTATCTGCAACCACAACCGTCATTTGACGTAATTGTTCTAGTAAACTTTTAGACATATTTCTCTCCATGAGTTGTGCTAGTTTAGGACTTTCTTGATTCCCTTGTTCGGTGCCCCATCCTTTTACTGACAATTACTAACTAGGCAATTTTACTGAAATTTTGCCTGATTTACTGGCAGTTTTGTGCCTCAGCCCTATTCTAAGTGCTTTCTACCCAAATTGGCTGTCCAATAGAATGCACTTTAATTAAACTTGTTGTTCTTAGCTGACTAATTCACAAACCAGAAGTAATTTATTCTTTCTGTGACATGGACAACATTAAATCCACCACGCGATTTGAGTAACCCCACTCGTTGTCATACCAAGCAACCACTTTAAAGAAATGGGAATTTAATTCAATCCCCGCGCCAGCATCAAAAATACTCGAATGGCTATCACCTTGAAAATCAGTCGAAACTACTTCTTCATCAGTATATCCCAATATACCATTTAATTCACCCCCGGCAGCGCGCTCCATTGCCGTGCAGATATCTTGGTAACTCGTAGCTTGGGCAGTTTTAAAAGTTAAATCAACCACAGAAACATCGGGAGTCGGAACCCGGAAAGCCATACCAGTTAACTTACCTTTTAATTCTGGCAAAACCAAGGCCACTGCTTTAGCAGCACCGGTGGAGGAGGGGATAATATTTTGTGCCGCACCGCGACCACCCCGCCAGTCTTTTTTGCTCGGCCCATCTACAGTGGGTTGAGTTGCGGTCATCGCGTGAACCGTGGTCATCAACCCTTCGGTCAGTCCAAAATTATCATTGATGACTTTAGCTATGGGAGCTAGGCAGTTGGTGGTACAACTGGCGTTAGAGACAATTAAATCTTTAGCTGGGTCAAATAGGTGATGATTTACACCCATTAACAGTGTCTTCACTCTCTCTGGATCTTTCGTGGGAGCAGAAATCACCACTCGCTTGGCACCAGCTTGTAAGTGTTTACTGGCGCTTTCGTAATCGCTGAACAGTCCAGTGGATTCTACAATATAATCTGCTCCCAATTTGCCCCAAGGTAATTCAGCCGGATTCCTCACGGACATACAAGGGATAAAATGCCCATCAATCAAGATACCGTCTTCTTTGGCCTCAATTTTACTGTTTAACTTGCCATGGGTGGAGTCGTATTTCAGCAGATAAGCCAGGTTGTCTGGTGGTACTAGGTCATTAATGCCCACAAACTCAAGACTGGGATGATTCAAACCGGCGCGTAATACTAGTCTTCCAATCCGACCAAAGCCGTTGATGCCAACTTTTAACTTAGTCAAGATTAAACCTCCTGTGGGACTTTTACTGTTTACCTTATGATCCTGACAGTCTTCACTAGTTAAGCTATATTTACTTGGCATCTTTTAAGGTTTTCACCTTCTGGCTAGTTCTTCAGCCTATGGGACAAAACTCAATTGCGCCTGAATGGTCATACCATTCAGGCGGTGCTGGCAAATCTCAATTAGTGTTTCGTACACAATCAAAAATACACTTAGCTGATCCCTAAGTCTTGTTTACTACTTTTTAACTGTTTCCAAAGAATCTGAATTTGCTTGTACGCTTCCTGTGGGGACAACTTACCACCAGTTTGTAAACTACAAATGTAGTTGACTCGTTGAGAAAAGTCTTGCAGTTTAGCATTAAAAACCAAATGCTCTGGTTTAAACTCTCCGGAATATGGACTGCGAGGATAAAGAAAATCACTTAATTCACAGAGGATATCTGTTTGCGGATTCATAGATGTTAAGATTTATAGTCTTTTTTCATCGGCTTTTGATGCACATGACTGTATGCAATATATGGGCTGCGATCGCCTGTTATGATCTGCCCAAAAATTCAGAATTTGCTCACCCACCTGTTGAGGATGAAAGTAGTGAAAGAAATGATACCCTTGGGGAAATTCCCACATTCTATCTTCTGGTTTGAACCAATTGCGCCAGTCATGTAATGCCGGTGGATTGACTACACAATCAGTCTTGCTACCGCATACCATCATGGGCATAGCAACCCCTCCCTTGGGTAAATATACCAACTTAAACAGAGAATGGGGCGACGGTGATTGCTCTAAGTCTTTATCTAAGGCAGCGATTAACTTCTTTGTGGTATGACTAGGTTGTTTGCCAAACAGGCTACGAACAATATTTACCAGAACTTGCTCCCGGCTAATGCTGAACAACTGTCGTTGAAAGTAATAATGGGCGTGCCAAGTATTAGCAGGTTGGGACGCTACAGCTAAGAGCGTTAGCGATCGCACTTTTTGGGGGTAGCGACGAGCATAACTTAAGGCGATCGCACCACTGATACCATGACCAGCTAAATGGACTGTATCAGGGCAAGAATCTAAAAAATTACCCAGCAACAGCACAGCTTCATCCACAGAACTGGCTTCATCTCGTGTTTGTTGATATTCCCACTGAGCAATATTCATATACCTAGACAGGTATTGAAGTAATGGTTGATCAAAACGCTTCAACGCTGAACTACTATTTAACCAAACAACATCCAATAAGTCAGACATAAATAACCGTAATTGTGCTGTGTAAGGGGTGATAAGTTTAGCAGCCACGGACTCTTGAAAAGGTACATAGGCGATGCCGGGCTGCTATTTTCTACAAGCTAAACTCAGTCTTCAACTGAGTCACCCAAGTTTGAATGCGCTCATCTGTGAGATCAGATTGATTATCATCATCCAGAGCTAAACCACAAAACTTACCATTGCGCACAGCTTTAGAAGCGCCAAAATCATAGCCATCAGTAGGCCAATAGCCCACAGTTTTACCACCCTGTTGGGAAATCTTTTCTTCCAAAATCCCCATAGCATCTTGGAAGTTATCAGCATAACCAATCTGGTCTCCAGTACCAAAATAAGCCACCATCTTACCAGTAAAATCAACCTCGTCTAAATCAGGATAAATACCCTCCCAATCGCTTTGGAGTTCCCCAATATTCCAAGTTGGGGAACCAATAATCAGATATTCATACTCAGCAAGATCAGCAATATCCGCCTGAGAAATATCGTGTAAAGTCACAACATCACCACCAAAGGCATCACGAATGATTTCCGCCGCAGATTCAGTTTTCCCAGTTTGAGTACCGTAGAACAAACCAATTTTTTTTGACATTTTGACACCTGATAAATAGTTTTAAATGCAGTTGGAGGGTTGAAATTTTACCCTGAGATATCTACCCAGTTTAATGAATATATATCTCAATAAGCTCTGAAGATATCTTAGCAGAGTTATTGCCATACTTTATCAGTAATTTAGTGTAAATTTTCGTAAACAGACAGATATATAACCTCTGAAAAGCCTATAAATATTAGGTTTTAACCATTTTGGTAGTTGAAACTTTTATAAAAATCAGAAAATTTTTTCTCTAAAATGCTAGTAAATCTCAATAAGACTGTGGTAGAGTGCAAACAGCTCACACAATGTTAATAAACTTTCCACATTTATTAGGCTGAATCCTGTTTTGAGATTTGCACAACAAAACAGGAATTTGGCCATTTTGTCCAGGAGTACGTAAATTAAACTATCAGGTATGAAGGTTGGCTTGTTCTTGTAACCACGGATCTACAGGCTGTCCATCTTTACGCCGTAGTTCAATTTCTACCACCATAACTTCTAGGAAGGGGGCGCAGGCTGTTGATGGAAAATAATATCATCATCTCAGGGGTTATGTTTGCGTTCTTTGAGCCAGTCCTGTACCTTGATTGTAGCAAAAAATGATTGCCCCTGGTCAAACAGCCGGGTAATCTGCATTTGTAATGTATGGGGATTAATGCGACCCTTTTTTTAAATCCTCTGTGGATTAAACCTTATTCCTAGTTTATGTCACAGGCAGTAAAAACAACTTCTAGAGTACGGTAAACTGTCATACCCAACCGATGATGTATTCGTTAGAATGAAAATGACCAACCTACTTGAGAGAACACCAGGATGGAAGTTGGATACAATGCTGATAAACGTAAATTGCTGTCATCTGTGTGTCACGGGGCAATTTTCTTTAGTACGACATTATTCTCTATTGGGGTTCCCATTGTCATTAACTTAATTTCCGATGACCCAGTGGTGAAGAGTAATGCTAAAGAATCCATTAATTTTCACTTTAATGTTTGGTTTTGGGGAACCGTAATTGGAGTACCAATTGGGGTTATATCTTTTCTCACATTTGGATTGGGGGGAATTTTGTTCTTTCCTGTGGTTGCATTGGGTTTTGCACTGCATTGGGGATTGACAATTTGGGCGCTGTTGCACTGTTTCAGTCAGCCAGATGAACCATTGCGGTATCCTTTTATTTTCCGAGTTTTCTAATGGTGTTTCATTCGATATTTTTCTCACAGAAGAGGAATACAGGTTAATATCCCTGTTCATTTTCCCATGAGATGGTTAAAATAATTGCTGTGTCTGACTTAGGACTGACGCAAGTTGGACACGAAATTAAATTATAATTTTATCATCTATAAATCATCAAATATATTCCCTCAATTCAGCCGCCAGTAAGAGGAAGATAATCATCAGAATTTTTATGCTGATAGGTATAAATATTCTACACCTGTAAGTATATGCCTCTTTACAAACTTGAAGAATTTGACCCTAACTACCGAGAAACATTTGGCGGTGATGACGTGAAAACCTTAGACCTTTACACTGAAGGCGGAGTTAGAGTTGGTTCAGTAGCTGATGCTTTAGTTGACCAAGAGGGACGTTTTCGGTATTTAGTTATTGACACCAGCTTCGACTCTGTGAGTAAGAAGATATTACTACCAATTGGGCTTTCTCACATTAATTATCCCGCCCAACGTGTTTATGTTGACGGACTGAGTAAAGAACAAGTTGAGTATTTACCTGAATACCAAGAAACTATCAATGTTGATGAGGATTATGAAAAAGAGGTGCGCCTTGTTTTTCGCCCTGAAAGTAGAGATATCTCTGAACAACAGGATATATCCCTTTACGAAAGAGAGCCAGATTTATATAACTTAAATGAACAATATCATCAAACTCTCAGGCTATATGAAGAACGTTTGATTGCTAATAAGCATCGGGTCAAGACTGGGGAGGTAAAAGTTGGTAAGCACGTTGAAACACAAATTGCACAGGTGACAGTACCTGTGAAGAAAGAACGTGTTTTGATTGAGCGCGTTCTTCCCACAGAAATAGGAACAGTGGTAGACCCAAAAGCTCTTAAATTTCAAGAGGGGGAAATAGCACGGATAGAATTGTACGAAGAAAGGCCGGAAATTCGCAAAGAAGCCTTTGTACGGGAAGAAATTAGAGTTAAGAAGGTTGTAGACCGCCACACGGTAGAAGCACAAGACACCATTCGGCGAGAACAGTTAGATATTGATACTACAGGGGAATTACATATGGATGCAGCTAGTAGAAACCCTGAACAAGCCTTTTGAGTAGCTAATTAGGGAATGTAATTTGGTGATTCATATCAAAGGTAGGTAGGGGAAATTTCGCCTCTACCTCTACTTTTATTGTGAATTTAACAGAAATATCAGAAATATATAACTTTTGATGTGATGTCAATGTATTAATTCAGTCAATAGTAAGAGGGAAAATAGCTAATTAACCTTTATGTTATTCATTAACAGATGGTATCAAAACTCAAAGGTAAATGTCATGGCTCTTCACAGATTGGCAGATGTGGCTCCAAATTATCGTGAAACTATTCAAGGTAATGATATTCAAGGCTTAGGTGTCTACACCGACAGGACTGATGAAAAGATTGGGACAGTAAGTGATGTTTTAGTCGATGAAGAGGGACATTTTCGTTATCTAGTTGTTGATTTAGGTTTTTGGATATTTGGTAAAAAAGTACTACTACCCGTTGGACGTTCCCGCATTGACTATGATGCTGCTCGCGTCTACGCCATTGGTATGACTAGGGAACAGGCGGAAAATTTACCGGAGTTTGAAGAAGGTAGAACACTTGATTATGACTATGAAGAACAGGTAAGGGGGGTTTATCGTGATACCACCCCCCATACTTATAACCGTGATACTTACACTTATGAACATGAACCTTCTTTGTACGAGCTAAATCAGCAAGACCATCAAACTCTACGATTGTATGAAGAACGGTTAATTGCTGACAAAGTTCGCCAAAAAACTGGAGAAGTAGTCATTGGTAAGCACGTTGAAAGTGAAACTGTCAAGGTTTCCGTTCCCATAGAAAAAGAGCATGTTGTCATTGAACGTGTGACTCCAACAGATGTGGGTCAGGTTGTTCCTCCTAGCGAAGCTAACTTCCGTGAGGGGGAAGTCGCTCGTATAGAAATCCATGAAGAGACTCCTGAAGTTCGCAAAGAGGCTTTTTTACGGGAAGAAATTAAAATCGATAAGGTTGTAGAGCAAGAAACAATTGAGACTCAAGACACTGTGCGCCACGAAGAGTTAGATGTTAATGCTCCTAATCTTCGCGTTGAGGAGCGCTAATCAGTAATTACAACTAATAACCAATTAAAGAGCAAGTGCGGGTGTGCCTTTTTTAATAGTTACTAGGTTGAACTACTTCACTATCGATTCTCAGGCTATGGTGGTTTAAATACTCTACCATAAGCCTGATAACGGTGATGTAATCAAAACATTTTATCAAGAGTAGAGCTTATGTCTGAATATTTAAAACTGCAAAAAGCAGATGGTCAAAAAACAGTAGATAAATTAACTGAACTAAAAACGCTGAATAACAAGATGATTAAAAGTCAAACTGAAGTTGAGGAAGAAGATACTTTTCGTTTAATAGAAGAACGATTGATAGCTGATCATAAAAAATCCAAACTTGGTGATGTTATTATTCGCAAAGAAATTGAAACTCAAATAATACAAGTACCTGTGAGGCGTGAAAAATTAATTGTGGAGCAAGTTAGTCCAGAGAATAAACGACTGGCAGAAATTGACTTGACACAGGGTGAGATTTCTGGTCTTGAGTTCATCGAGGATGATAGACCATTAGGAACGGTTCTAAATACCCATGTAAATGTGAGTGGTGAATTCAGTTCGCCGAAAATTGCTAGTTTACTTTTAAATGCGATCGCTCAGGAAAAAAATCACGGCTGTGAGCAGGTAAAAATTACAATTGCTGTGACAAATGAGTCCCTACAGAAGAAATATCAGGAGTGGTTTGCTCGTTGTTCTAAAGGCGAGAAACCCCTGGGAGCAAAATAAGCGGATCAACTTGATAAACTTTATGTAATGTCCGACCATTCATACATAATAATAAACAGTTTGTACTGATTTTATTGAGTTTGATTAAACGGACATGATTTTATTGAAAAAATTTTGGCAATCTTCAATTTTAGGGCTGCTATGGACTTTGATAACTGCTACCCCTGGAATGGGAGCTGAACGGATTAGCTTTTTTTACCCTCCTTTTGGGGAATTCTCCCTGAGTCTGGACTCATTAGCAATATTTGCTCAAAAAGGGAAAATCACTGATGAATTTTCCTTTTATGCACGGCGGGTTAATCCCCAGCAACTGGCTCAATTACGAGAAGTGCTACAGCAGGAATTTAATGTTACTCCTACTCTTGTATCTCAGGTGAGTTACTCACCTATAGGCGAAGACCTCATAGACCGTTTAGGGGGCTTAATCCGCACGGAATCAAGGCAAAATGGCTTTTACGCCATCAGAGGTGCTTTAATACTAGCTGCTGCTTCTCCAGAAGGCTTAACAGTGGTGAATTTTCTGCGTCACTTTCCCTCCCCCACAGTACGGTTAAATTTTACAGAGGGGCTAAAGTTGGTTGATGATTTATCGCAGGTATTAGAGAAAAGGGATGAGGTTGTAACTTGGATTCAACAAGAAGCGATCGCCCATGGTGCGCCCATTAATTGGAAGCAACGGCCGGATTTAGCTGCATCTGGTCCGTTTACTTGGCGACGAACCGAATTGATACTCCGGGATAGGTCCCGCGATGTTCTTCGCATCATACCCACAGATATTTATCTACCACAAGGAACAGCGCCGCCTTTTCCTCTGATTGTGATTTCTCATGGTATTGCTTCTGACCGTTCTTCTTTTGCTTATTTGGCTGAACATTTAGCATCCCACGGTTTTGCTGTAGCGGTATTAGAACACCCGGGGAGTAATGCGGAACGTGTTCGGCGCTACTTGACGGGTTTGGCTGGGCCATTAGAAGCCGAAGAATTTATTAACCGACCTTTAGATATTAAGTTTCTCCTGGATGAACTTGAGCGCAGAGAAAAATCAGATCCTAACCTCCAAGGACTCAACTTTGAGCAAGTCGGAGCCATGGGACATTCTTTTGGTGGTTACACTGTGTTAAGTTTGGCAGGAGCCAAGATTAATTTTGACCAACTGCAACAAGATTGTAGTCCGAATATTTCCTCTTTTAATTTGTCGCTGTTTTTACAGTGTCAAGTTACGCAGTTAGAAGTTAAAGATTATGCACTCCAAGATGACCGCATTAAAGCTGTATTGGCTATTAATCCTGTATCTAGTTCAATTTTTGGTGAAAGTCAAATCGGCCAAATTCGAGTTCCTGTGATGCTGGTGGCGAATAGTCAGGATATTGCTACCCCTATGGTGTCTGAGCAGGTTCGGCCTTTTACCTGGTTGACTACTCCTAATAAGTATTTGGTATTAATTGAAAATGCTACTCATTTCAGTGCGATCGCCCAAATAGATCCAGAAAATAATGTGTTACCTATACCACCGGCTTTACTCGGTCCAAATCCTGCGCCAGCTTATTCTTACCTTCGGGCTTTGAATCTGGCCTTTTGGCAAACACACCTTGTCAATCGCCCCGAATATGCTTCTTATTTACGACCCTCTTATGCTCAATATCTCAGTCGATATCCTCTCAATCTCAGTCTGTTAAATTCTTCCTCGGCGGATTCATTGAGTCAAGCATTGCAAGAATTCACTCTTCGATTATCGAAAAAATGGTTTTAAAACCCCGTTGTTCTACGACGGCTTTTCTTGATTCTTGGCAAAAAACTTGCCTAAAAAACAACAAAAAGCTAAAATGCAATAGTCGGCATGGGGCATCGGCACGACTTTAAATGGACAGGGAGTGACTATAAGACTGCTTCGGCAGCGAGTTACTGTGAACTGTCAAGAATCACCGATAGCGTAGCGTGGCGTAAGCCATACTTCAAGATCGGTGAGTATGTCAAAAATGCTAAAATCCTCTCGTAAACAGTGAGGATAACTTAATGCCAGTTGCTGCTAACTCTATTAAGTTTGGTACAGACGGTTGGCGGGGGGTGATTGCTGATGAGTTCACCTTTGAACGCCTAGCATTAGTGGCACCAGTTGCCGCTCAAGTCTTATATAATACATATAATTCTACAGTTGGCAGCAAAACTATTATTGTCGGCTATGATCGCCGCTTTATGGCCGAGGACTTTGCTCGCACTGTGGCTGATACTGTCTGCGCTGTCGGCTTTGATGTTTTACTCAGCGAAACCTACGGCCCAACTCCGGCTTTTAGTTGGGCGGCTAAAGAACTTAATGCTTTGGGGGCGCTAGTTATTACAGCCAGTCATAACCCCGGTACATATTTAGGTCTAAAAGTCAAGGGTCATTTTGGGGGTTCAGTACCGCCAGAAGTGACAAAAGAAATTGAAACTTTATTATCTGCGGGTGTACCACCAGCAGCTAAACCCGGGAAACAAGATATATTTAACCCCTGGCCTAGTTACATCACAGCCTTAAAAGGTAAAGTGAATATTGCCAAGATTCAAGAGGCGATCGCCTGTGGTAAACTGACATTATTCGCCGATGTCATGCATGGTGCGGCAGCTGGGGGATTGGGAAAATTACTCAAACATGGGGTTCAAGAAATCAACAGCAACCGCGATCCTTTATTTGCAGGAGGAGCGCCAGAACCTTTACCAAAATACCTATCTGGTTTATTCTCAGTCATCAAAAGCCACCGCCAAACAGACACATCAGGTTTAACGGTGGGGTTAGTATTTGACGGGGACTGCGATCGCATCGGCGCAGTAGATGGAAAAGCTAACTTTTTGAGTTCCCAAATCTTAATACCTATATTAATCGACCACCTTACCCAAAGGCGGGGTTTTACAGGTGAAATTGTTAAAACTGTCAGTGGTTCAGATTTAATTCCCCGGGTAGCAGCACTGCATAATTTACCAGTTTTTGAAACAGCAGTGGGATATAAGTACATCGCTGATAGAATGTTAGCAGCACAGGTGTTGTTAGGTGGTGAAGAGTCGGGAGGAATCGGCTATGGTAGTCATATTCCCGAACGTGATGCACTGCTATCAGCATTGTATGTTTTAGAAGCTATTGTATCATCTGGTCTCGATTTAAGCGATTATTACCGGGATTTACAACAGAAAACAGGTTTCACCTCCGCTTATGACCGCATTGATTTACCTTTAGCTAGTATGGCAGTGCGATCGCGTCTTTTACAACAACTGGAAACCGAACCATTAAGGGAAATTGCGCTCAAAGCAGTAGTTGATTGTCAAACCATAGACGGTTATAAATACCGGTTAGCTGATGACAGCTGGTTAATGATTCGGTTTAGCGGTACTGAACCGGTGTTACGTCTGTATTGTGAAGCAGCAACACTTGAGGAAGTACATCAAACCTTGGCTTGGGCAAAAAATTGGGCGACCTAAACTTTTAAATGAATATATGACTAAAACAATGGTAGTAGCTACGGGTAACCCCGGTAAGCTCCGGGAACTACAAGCTTATCTCGCTCATTCTGGTTGGGAATTAACCCTCAAACCACCAGAATTAGAAGTTGCAGAAACCGGTACAACTTTTGCAGACAATGCTTGTCTCAAGGCCTCCCAAATTGCTCAAGCTACAGGACAATGGGCGATCGGTGATGATTCTGGGTTACAAGTAGATGCTTTAAATGGCGCACCAGGGGTTTATTCTGCACGTTATGGTCAAAGCGACTCAGGTCGCATTGCTAGGTTATTACAAGAGTTAGGTAACTCAGAAAATCGCCAAGCTCAGTTTGTCTGTGCAGTGGCGATCGCTCGTCCTGATGGTAAAATAGTTTTACAATCCACAGGGGTATGTCGCGGCGAAATTCTCCATACACCCAGGGGTGAGGGTGGTTTTGGCTACGACCCTATATTTTACGTTCCTGAGCAGCAATTGACTTTTGCGCAAATGTCACGGGAGATCAAAGGGTCAATTAGCCATCGGGGTCTTGCTCTCCAGGCTTTAATTCCTCAGTTGGCAGATTTGGAAGCATAAATTAAATTAAATGTTTCCCCCTCTTGGGAAATCTGACTGAAGATTGTAGCGGTTCTAACTTGAGTAGGATAACTAGATTTTGACGATTGTTGAAAATGAAGTTAAAACTTATTCAGGTAAAGATATGAAGTCTTTGGCCAAAGTCGCTTTTATGCTACTATTTAGCAGTATGGCTGTTACTGCTTTCAATCCCATATCTCAGGTTTTAGCTCAAGAAGGGGAAACCTCCCCACAGCAACCCGGTCTTAGTCAAGAGTCAGACCAACCAGAGTCAAGCACATCTACCCCTGAAGCTACTGTTAATCAACAGCTAGATATTAAAGTAGAAGCAGAAAATGAAATTGAAACAGAATCCGCACCTCCCGCACATATGATGAATACCCCAGATGGTGGGGGTGAATCTGGTTCTGAGTAAGTATTACGTTGTCTGGGTCTAGAAAAATTATCAAGCAAAAGGGGACAGCCAGATGCACAATTTTGATTATGTCATTCTGGGGGCTGGATTAGGTGGACTTTCCGCCGCAGCTTGTTTAACCAAGCAAGGATACAGGGTGGCTGTTTTAGAAAAACATTACCTACCTGGCGGGTGTTGTCACACTTTTGATTATGGTGACTATAGTTTTTGCGCTAATGTCCATTATATATCTCAATGCGCACCTAGTCAAACTATTGGGCAATTTCTCAACTACATTCAGCGCCATGTCCCCTTTAATAGCCTTGACCCAGACTGCATAGACCGGATAATTACACCGGAGGTAGATTTTAAAATTCCTCTAGGATGGGAAAACTTGCGATCGCGGTTACTCTCCACCTTTCCGGATCAGACAACTGCTATTAATGGCTACTGTGACACAATTGCGCAGATACATAGGGAAATGCGTAGCCTAGGGGGGGAAATACGTTGGTATAATCAGAATTTGTCAGACTGGTTGAAGTTACCTAAATATTTCCATTTATTTAGAAAGCGCAACTGGACTTTACAAGACTTATATGACCATGTGGGTTTATCACCCAAATTACAAGCAGTACTAGGGGGACAAAGTGGTGATTATGCACTACCACCTCATGAAATCGCCTTACTGATCCACACTTCCCTAGTTTGGGATTACTCAGAAGGCGCTTACTATCCTCAATACCATTTTAAGCAGTTTGTAGATAGTATTACAGATGCGATCACCGAAGGGGGAGGTGTAATTAAATATTCAACTCCTGTCCAGCATATTGAAGTTAATCAACAGCAAGTACAATGGGTAACTGCTGGTGATCAAACCTACCAAGCTAGTAAGGGCTATATTAGCGACCTTGACCCCAAATTAACAGTAGAGTTAATACACGACACCACAGCTTTGAGCTTAAGGGAACGTCAACGCCTTACCAATTACGAATACTCAACTAGTGCATTTAATATTTACCTGGGTTTAGATAGTCGCTTTCAACCAGAAAATTATAGGATTGGTAACTGGAATATTTGGTATTATCCCACAGGAGACTTAAACAGGGAATATCAACGCCAATTTCAGGGAGACCTCAGCCAACCTTGGATTTTCCTATCTTGTCCCACGATGAAATCTAGAGATAACGCCGGAATAGCTCCACCAGGTCATCATATCTTAGAAATTGCCACTGTCTGCCCTTACGAACCATTTAAGCATCTGCAAGACACCGACCACCAAGGCTATAAAGCCAAGAAACGGGAAGTTTACCAGCAGATCATGACCAGTGTTCGAGATTTAATTCCCGATGTAGACCAGTACGCGCGCATGAAGGTTTCTGGTACACCCACCACCAGTGAATTTTATCTCGGACAACCCCAAGGTAATATTTATGGTGCAAAGTTAGTACCTGAACAAGTGGGGTTAAATCGGTTAGGATATATTACAGAGTTGCCTAACTTGTTTCTTGTGGGGGCTACTGCTGGCTATCCTAGTGTACCAGGGGTAATTGGTAATGGTATGGATGTTGTGGAACTGATGACAGGACAAGGAGTTAGGGGAGAGGTTCCGGCTTTGTTTTCGCCGAAAATCAGCAATATTCAGCATAGCCGGGAATGATAATATATTCTAGTTAATGCCATAATTCCCGCATTCAATGAACAAGGCACTGGATGAAACGCTGTCAATGGAAGTTGCGCAAAATATTAAAAGTAAGGCTCGTCAGCCCTTTGATAATGCTTATAGGGCGCTGTTAGTCACAGATCAGGCGAACTATGTCCAGGGGTTTTTGGCTATAGGGGGTAAACCTTACCAACCTATTGAACATGGTTGGCTAGAGTTGGCTGATACCTCTGGGGAGGATTCTCTAATTAAGATTATAGATCCCAGTCTACCACACCTAAACAAAAAAACTCAAGAACTTTGGTACTTTGCCGCCCAAAGTTTTACCAGGAAACAATTAAAAGCGATTATTGAGGAATCACAGGAAGATTATCCCGAGGATGACCCATTACCGGTTTATGGGGATGCACCCTATGAGTATTATGGTAATGTGATGTTGGGTGGTGGCGAATATTTAGCGGCTTACCAAGCTGCACAGGCTAAGTGTCAAGAACTCAGAGAATCCCTGGAATGAGTCAAACTGGTTTAAATTTATTAGCAATATCTATATTTCTCATGACCCTATCAGTCTTGTTAGGGCCATTAATTCATTTGTCCCCCGCAGTACCTGCGATCGCCACCTTTAGTATTTTGGGAATAGTCACTTTTGACAGTTTTAGTTTACAAGGGCGGGGTGGTACTATAATTTTAGATTGGATTGCTAGTTTTTCTCCCCAACACCGCGATCGCATCATCCACCACGAAGCTGGTCATTTTCTGGCTGCACATCTGCTGAATATCCCTGTGACTGGTTATACTCTCACTGCTTGGGATGCTTGGAAACAAGGACAACCAGGACAGGGGGGTGTGACATTTGATGATGGGGAATTAGCATCCCAATTAGAACGGGGAACAATTAGCGCTCAAATCCTTGACCGTTATTGTACAGTCTGGATGGCGGGCATTGTCGCCGAAACTTTAGTTTTCAATGATGCACAAGGCGGTACTGACGATAAAAGCAAGTTAGCGGGAGTTTTAGCAGGTTTGGGTTTTTCTGCTTCCGCTAGTGAACAGAAACAACGATTTCATCTGCTACAAGCAAAGACTTTATTACAAGCAAATTGGTCTAGTTACCAAGCCTTAGTTAAATCGATGGAACAGGGCGCATCTGTCAGGGATTGTCAGCGGATAATTGCCACAGCTGAATCATCATCACCTATACTATAGATGCTCCTGGTGATAGCGCCAGCACTGCTAAAAGCAGATCGCTGTGGGTGAGAAACAGTAGAATAAATACCTGTCGGTGGGCTGTTAGTCACTTATGGCGTAGATACTCTATCCTGGGGCATATTTTTTTGTGTAAAAACAAGTATTAAGACGACTTTTTCAACCCATGGCTTCCACTCCCCAGAAACTTAGCGGTAATGCAATTCGCGATTCATTCCTTGACTTCTTCGCCCAACGAGGACACAAAATCTTACCCAGCGCCTCCCTCGTTCCCGAAGACCCCACCGTACTGCTAACTATTGCGGGGATGCTACCATTTAAACCCATATTCCTGGGACAGCGCACACCGGAATTTAACCGCGCTACCACATCTCAAAAGTGTATCAGGACTAACGATATTGAAAATGTTGGTCGCACTAAACGCCATCATACATTTTTTGAGATGTTGGGTAACTTTAGCTTTGGTGACTATTTTAAACCACAGGCGATCGCTTGGGGGTGGGAGCTATCCACAAAAATCTTTGGTTTACCACCAGAGCGCCTAGTGGTTAGCGTCTTTCAAGAAGATGACGAAGCCTATAATATCTGGCGCGATGACATCGGCGTACCAGTAGCTAGAATTAAGCGCATGGGTGAAGAAGATAACTTTTGGGTATCTGGTCCTACGGGTCCTTGTGGTCCTTGTTCAGAAATTTATTATGATTTTCACCCAGAACGGGGAGATGAAAATATTGACTTAGAAGACGATACCCGGTTTATCGAATTTTACAACCTGGTGTTTATGCAATATAACCGGGATGCATCGGGTAATTTAACCCCACTGCAAAATAAAAACATTGACACCGGTATGGGTTTGGAAAGGATGGCGCAAATCCTGCAACAAGTCCCCAATAACTACGAAACTGATTTAATTTTCCCGATTATTGAAACCGCTGCTCAGATAGCTAAAATATCATACCACAGCAGCGACGAGAAAACCCAAGTTTCCCTCAAAGTCATTGGTGACCATGTGCGATCTGTAGTCCACATGATTGCTGATGAAATTCGCGCTGCTAATGTGGGACGTGGTTATGTCCTACGGCGCTTAATTCGCCGGGTAGTCCGTCATGGGCGGTTAATTGGTATTAATGGGGAATTTATCACCCAAGTGGCAGAAACCGCAATTTCTCTTTCAGAATCAGCTTACCCCAATGTGCGTCAACGGGAAGCAGCAATTAAAGCCGAACTGCAACGAGAAGAAGCCAATTTCCTTAAAACTCTAGATAGAGGGGAAAAACTGCTCGCGGAAATTATTCAAGAGGTGAAAGCCCAAGGTAAAACTCAAATTAGCGGCGAAAGTGCTTTTACTTTATATGATACCTTTGGTTTCCCCTTAGAACTTACCCAAGAAATCGCCGCCGAAAATCATCTGACTGTGGATGAAGCTGGTTTTGATGCTGAAATGCAAAAACAGGTAGAACGAGCTAAAGCTGCTCACGAAACCATTGATTTAACTGTGCAAGGTTCTTTAGACAAGTTAGCTGAACATATCCACGCTACGGAATTTCTAGGTTATAGTCAACCCGCTTCCACTGCTAAAGTAGAAGCCATATTAATAGATGGTATTGCCCAAGAGGAAGCAGAAGCAGGGACAGAAGTTCAAATTGTCCTCAATCAAACCCCATTTTATGCCGAATCTGGGGGACAAATTGGCGATCGCGGTTATGTCTCCGGTGATGGTGTGTTGGTGCGGGTTACAGATGTGAAAAAAGAATCTGACTTTTTTATCCACTTTGGCCGCATAGAACGCGGTACAATCCGAGTAGGAGATACTGTCACCGCTCAAATTGATCGCGCTTGTCGTCGTCGCGCTCAAGCTAATCATACCGCTACACATTTACTGCAAGCGGCTCTTAAGAAAATTGTTGATGATGGTATATCTCAAGCTGGTTCCCTGGTCTCCTTTGACAGGTTGCGGTTTGACTTTAACTGTCCCCGCGCTTTGACATCAGAGGAAATTCAACAAATTGAAGAACAGGTAAATACCTGGATTGCCGAAGCACATCCAGCTAACATAGAAGTGTTACCTTTAGCAGAAGCCAAGGCTAGAGGTGCCGTGGCTATGTTTGGGGAAAAATACGGCGAACAAGTGCGGGTAATTGACTTTCCCAGTGTCTCTATGGAACTGTGCGGCGGTACTCATGTCAGTAATACTGCGGAAATAGGCAGCTTTAAAATTATCTCAGAGGCGGGTGTGGCTTCTGGGGTGCGGCGCATTGAGGCGGTTTCTGGTCCGGCTATTTTGGATTATCTCAATGTTCGTGATACAGTGGTTAGGGATTTAAGCGATCGCTTTAAGGTTAAACCCGAAGAATTACCGGAGCGGATCACCACACTGCAAACTGAACTGCGCAACGCTGAGAAACAACTAGCAACCCTGAAATCACAGCTGGCGATCGCAAAATCTGACAGTCTACTGCAAACAGTAGAATCTGTAGGGGATTATCAGGTATTGGTAGCGCAGATGGAAGAGGTTGACCCAGAATCATTAAAAACTGCTGCTGAAAGATTACTACAAAAGATTACTCGTGGTGCGGTAGTATTGGGTTCTATTCCTGAAGCTGGTAAAGTCAGTATAGTTGCAGCCTTCAGCCCCGAAGTTAATCAAAAAGGACTCCAAGCAGGTAAATTCGTCGGCGCTATAGCCAAAATTTGCGGTGGTGGTGGTGGTGGAAGACCAAATCTAGCTCAAGCTGGGGGACGGGACACCAATAAATTACCAGAAGCTTTAGCTGAAGCCAAAAGTGATTTAAAATCAGCCTTGAGTTAATTTCTGAGGTCACCCACTGCGGTGCGATCGATGTCAGGAATATATATTAAATTACCAGCATACCAATGGGGAGATTAACAGTAAAAACCTTTTATTGTAGGCATTTACCAGCCCTATTCTCCCTTATCTTCTAACAATCATGTAACAAAACCTGAGTTTAACTCAGGGTTTTTACTCCACCCCATTACTGGTCTGGTTCGATTCCCAGAGCTTTCAATTGTGCTTCCAATTGGGCTGCGCGTTCCTTGGCTGCGATCGCCTCCTGTTGAGCTAATTGAGCTTGTTCCCTAGCTAATTGAGCTTGTTCCCTAGCTAACTGAGCTTGTTCCCTAGCTAACTGAGCGCTTTCTGTCCCAGTGGGTAGCACATCCCCATTTTGATCACACCACCGTAACCAAATATCCTCTTTACCTTCAAACACCCCCGACCATAAAGTTAAGCCTATACCAATTTCTGCAAACCAGAAATTATGCATTTCTAAATACTGTCTAATATTCAGTTGATAAGCGCGCAGTGGTTGCTCCCCGAGCATTTGCAAAGGGTCAAACACTGCGTAGTAGGGAACCCCCATTCTGGCGTAATCTTTCAATTTAGAGCCTAATTCGTTTCCTTCCCGGTTAGAAACTATTTCTATAACCACATCTGGAGTTTTGCCAAATTGCCAAACAAAATAACTGCGGTTCTTTTTTTCTCCCCAATCCGAAGGCATGGTAACATCAATACTGAGGAACACATCAGAGACCAGGGGAGGTAAACCAATACTGTAAAACACCCCGACATTAGCAGCAGCTATAAAATTTTCTGTTTCTGCGGGTGGAACCCAACCGTTGTACAATACCTCTGTTAATAAGCGCTGTTGTTTTTCTGACAGGAAATTATCCACTGGTGTATCATCTTCAGTAACAATATGGGTGATATCTGGTTCAGGTGCAAGCTCAGTTGAGAATATTTCTTTTACCATGATGTCTGCTACCTTCATCTACGGGGCTATTGATGAGAATTAACTGGCTGTTTCAGGTGGCGCAAAGGCGCAAAGAATGGCGGTTAGGTAAGTTGATTTTGGCTCATCTTCAAATTCAGCAACTCCGGGTATTTATATAGCAGTGTTAGCTTTAATGATAATGTTATATATAGTATAGCATCAATTAACTAAGGTTTTGTATTCGGTCATCTTGATATTTATTGACAAAAATACCTGTTTTCACCAGTAACATGAAGGAACTTGATCAACAAAGAGTTGAGATTTTTTTAGATAAATGGCAAGGATCTAGTGGTAATGAAATAGCTAACAAAGACTCATTTTGTTTAGATTTATGTACGGCTTTAGGTGTCCCACCTCCACCCCCTCAAGGTAGGGTTCCCGGTGACCCATATTGTCTGGAAAAAAATGTTAAAATGCCCCAGTCTACAGGAAACATCAAACAGGGGCGCATTGATTTTTATAAACAGGGACATTTTATCTTAGAAGCCAAACAGGGAACTATAAAATCTGGGAATAGTACACCCAAACGCGGCACAAGGGCTTATGATCAATATATGCAAAAAGCATTTATTCAAGCCACTGCTTATGCACCCCATTTACCGGTCAAGCCACCATTTTTATTAACTTGTGATATTGGTGACCATTTTGAGTTGTGGATGGGATTTAGTGGTGATTATGGTGGTTATGGAGCCAGACAAATTATTAAACTAAATGATTTATTAAAACCTGATATTTTTGACTTATTTGTTGATATTTTCACTCAACCCCAAAAGCGCAACCCAGAGAAAATTAGAGCCAAAGTAACACGAGATGTGGCGGGTGATTTAGCTCAGTTAGCCTATTGGTTAGAAAAACAGCAACATCACCCCCAAGAAGTGGCTAATTTTTTGATGCGTTGTATATTTACCATGTTTGCTGAAGATGTGCAACTACTCAAAAGAGGGGTATTTACTGAAGCATTAACCCAAAGATGGCTATGTCAACCCAGCAGCTTTAAGCCAGAGATTGAAACTTTATGGCGCACCATGGACGAAGGGGGAACTTTTGGTTTTGATAGTATATTAAGATTTAATGGTAGTTTGTTTACAAATGCCACAGCTTTTGATTTACCAAAGTCCCAATTAGAGGTATTATTACAAGCAGCTAAAAGAGATT
Organism: Anabaenopsis arnoldii; assembly: GCF_028331025.1. Lineage (NCBI taxonomy): Bacteria > Bacillati > Cyanobacteriota > Cyanophyceae > Nostocales > Nodulariaceae > Anabaenopsis > Anabaenopsis arnoldii. Next base: position 76,650 of record NZ_JAQMUH010000194.1, read on the forward strand.
GGAGCCGGGTAGAACCGGCAATTTTTGGAACTTTATTAGAAAGGGCTTTGGATACCAAAGAACGCAGTAAGTTGGGCGCACATTATACGCCGCGTTCTTATGTGGAAAGGTTAGTGCGTCCAGTGGTGATAGAACCGTTACGCCAAGACTGGTTAGAAACAGAAATTGTGGTAGACCAGTTATTAAAAGTTCCAGGAGACTTAGAACCAACGGCGACCCAGAAAAAGAAAGCGGTAGAATTAATCAGAGAATTTCTGCAAAAGTTGAGAACTATTAAAATTCTTGACCCTGCTTGTGGTTCTGGTAACTTTTTGTATGTCACCTTGGATTTACTAAAAACTCTGGAAGCGGAGGTTATTCGCCGCATAGCTGATATTACCGGACAATATCAATCTAGTGTTTTAGATCAAGTTAATGTTTCTCAGTTTTTAGGTATTGAAGTAAATCCCAGAGCTGCTAGTATTGCCGAATTAGTCATCTGGATTGGTTATTTACAATGGTATTTTAAACAATTTGGCAACACTTCCCCACCGGAACCAGTGTTACAGAAATTTAATAATATTGAATATCGAGATGCGGTGTTAGCTTGGGATAGCAAAAAACCCGCCATTGACCCCACCACTCACCCCACCACTCACCAAACCCGCACCCGGTGGGGTGGACGTACTATGAAGCACCCAGTCACGGGGGAAGATATCCCAGACCCTCAAGACCAAATCCCTATTTATAGTTATAGTAATCCGCGGATGGCAATATGGCCAGAGGCTGATTATATTGTCTCCAACCCGCCGTTTATTGGTAATGCCAGAATGCGGGAATTATTGGGTGATGGTTATACTGAAACTTTGCGTCAAGTATATCAAGATGTACCGGATACTGTTGATTTTGTCATGTATTGGTGGCACAAAGCCGCAGATTTAGTCAGAAAGGGTCAGGTAAAGCGCTTTGGTTTGATTACGACTAATACTATTAGTCAGGTGCGGTTAAGGAGTGTGATAGAATATCATTTAAAAGCAAAGCACCCCATTAAGTTAATTTTTGCCATTCCTGACCACCCTTGGACTGATGACGGTGCTGCGGTGCGAATTGCTATGACTGCGGCGGAGTTGGAAGGTTCCCCAGGGTCTCAGGTGGTAGAATTGGGGGAGGTAATCTTGAAGGGGGAGGGAGAAACCCCAGAAGATACGGCAGATTTAATTGATATTGCATGGCAAAATGTCGGGGTGATTTTTAGTAATCTCCGAAGCGGTGCTAATCTTACTAATATCCAACCTCTCAAAGCAAATGATCAACTTTCCAGCCGCGGTATGATGCTTTTTGGTTCTGGGTTTATTATAGAACCAGTTGATTTTACTAAAATTGAGTCAGAAATATTATTTACTTACACTAATGGGAGAGATATATTGCAACGCTCTCGCCATGTCAAGATTATTGATTTCTTTGGTCTGAGTGTAACCGAAGCTGAAAAACTTTATCCTCAAGCATATCAATGGGTTTTAGAGAAAGTCAAACCAGAACGAGATGCTAATCGTGATCAAAATTTACGCAAAAACTGGTGGGTATTTGGTCGCCCTAGACCTGAACTTAGGCTAGCATTGCAAGATATACAGCGATATATTGTCACTGTAGAAACAGCTAAACACCGGGTGTTTATATTTTTAGATCAAGGTGTTATTCCCGATAATAAACTAATTGCGATCGCTCTTGATGATGCCTACTTTTTAGGTGTTCTTTCCAGTAAGATTCATGTTACTTGGGCTTTAGCAGCAGGTGGGACATTAGGGATGGGTGGAGTTTATGTTAAAACAAAATGCTTCGACTCCTTCCCTTTCCCCGAACCCACCGCAGAACAAAAACAAAAAATCCGCGACTTAGGGGAAAAACTTGACGCACACCGCAAACAAGTACAAAGCCAACATCCTGATGTCACAATTACCGGGATGTATAACCTTCTAGAAAAATTACGCACGGGGGAACCCTTCACAGATACCGATAGAAAATATAATGATCAAGCCTTAGTGTCCATCCTCAAATCAATTCACGACCAACTAGACGCGGCGGTTTTTGCTGCTTACGGATGGTCACCGAATATCAGTGATGAGCAAATTCTCAGCCAATTAGTCGCCCTCAATGCTGAACGCGCTGGGGAAGAACGAAATAATTTAATTCGGTGGTTGCGTCCGGAATATCAAGCACCCCATGAAGTGAATACCCAAGTAGCCATTGCAGGTATCACCACAATCCCAGAAACTACAATTACACCCGCACAGCAGCAACCATTCCCCAAAAAATCAAAAGAACAACTTGCAGCCATTCGGGATTTATTACGCACTCACGGCGGTGATTGGACTCTAGAACAAATCATTAAACAGTTTAAACTTACGCCGGGACAAAAGCAAGTCATTGGCGACCATTTAGAAAGTTTAGAATGGTTCAACATTCTAGTTAGCTCCCATGACCATGGCGTGACACGCTGGCGCTATGTAGAAACAGACTTAGCAACTTGACAAATCACCATAATATGTGATAGGTACTTATTACAACTATAATGAACAATCTCTAATCCTGCCGTTGCCAACTCCTCCATCAGTTCCGGTATCTGATGTTTATGGTGTCTCCAAATAGTCACCTCTTCATCTGCCAAAACTTCCACAGTTTTATCTATACCTAACTGCCTGAAGTTTATAGCATAGTGGCGATGAAATTTAATATTAGCTGTAACGCTATCTGTTATTGTATCATACTTTCTCACAAGCTGGCAATCCTCCGCAGCTATGCCTAACTTGTCAGTCATCCATCTATATATTCCGTCTACATGATACTTCAAACCACCCCGAGGTATTCCATCCCATTGGGAATTAACACCAATTTCGTTAGTGAACACCAGCAAATCATTGTGGTTCATGCTGTGTCGGAAGTTTTGTAAGGCTTTACTTCTGTCTTGATGATTGCCAATAGTTACACCTAAATGTAAAAATATCTTAGGTATATCCTCACTCTCTAAAATCTCCGGTGAAATAGGAGTATTTTCTATATCAACCCTGTAACTCTCAAAGTGAACTTGGGGAAACCATTGAGTAAAGTTGGCTTTTGATACGTTCAAAAGTTCCTGGCTAATATCCAAGGCAATATATTTATTTATCCTACCTAATTTAACCAGTCGGGAAATCAATTTTTTCACTGGGTAAGAATTACCAGCACCTACATCTATAATATTTATCCTCTGGTAATTCTCAGAGCTATCGCTTGAGGTTAGCCATTGAGAATTAATATAGTCAAAATTGTCCTGTAATAAATCAATCTCTACGTTGGCAGGTTGAAACCATTGAGGGATAAGATATTTTTGATAAAAACTATGCCATATTTTACCACCTGGACCTTTGTAACCATACTTTAAAGGTATTTCCCGTTTGAGTTCTAATGAGTGAACTAACTCTAAAAGTTCTGCATGGGAGAAAATAGAGTTTAACTCTAGACTTGGCTCCACTAAACGAGTTGTATCTGGGAAAGGTTGGGAATTACTATAGGTTTTTTTAGGTATCATTATGGAGTAGAATTTGAGGAGCTAAATTAAGACTATAACTATAGAGGTTACGACTGCCAAATTTAAATATCATATCATAACCGGGTAATTACTGATAATGAAATCTATCAACCATGTTTAATGTGGTGTGTTACGGTGAATTGTCACTTTCTCCAGGTCATCCAAACCCGGTTAGTGGTAACACACCCTACTGAATATTGACTGTTTGACAGCAATCAAAATAATCCCCGATAGTGAATAAAAACCACAATTGCAGACCAAGATCCCAAGGTAACTTTTATTGCTACTAATAAATTAAGCAAGGGAATCGCGCCACCACTAAAAAGTGTCCCCAATTCTCCGTGGGGTAATTCAAATCCACTCAATGTTATCACTGCTAAGACAATAAAAACCAGCACCGAAATCTTCTCCCACATAGTAGCCTTCCAGCGCTTGTAAATCCCTTGCATCCATTCGGGTGAGGAGGTAATGGCTACTAAGCCGATCGCTGTTCCCCCCGCTACCCCAGCGGCGAAACCACCACCGGGGCTTAGGTGTCCTCTAATTGCTAGTTCGATACCTACTAACGCAGAAATAGTCGCACCCAAACGCGCCAGGATAATTGATGGTTCGTCTTGTAACTGAGAAATTTCTGATAAAGGTTTCTCATCAGCTAACAGATACCGCGCCCCCATGATGGCGATGGTAAATACTACTACTTCAAAGATTGTGTCATAGAGGCGATTTCTGAGAATAATCCCGGTGACTGCATTGGGTATACCACTATCTTTGACAATGGATGCAACTACAGACATATCTCCTAAATCCTTGAGGGAATTGGGGATAATTAACAGGATACAGTAAAACGCTATGCCAGCGGCAATGTAAACCCATTTCATAGCTAGTTGTCCTCTATTTTGGTAAATTTACATAGGATATAGTTGTCAATGGTGACGAAATCTCAGCCTTGATGATTTCATAGATGCGTTGAATTCTAGTCACAGTGTGATAGGGTTGGCTTTGCTCGCCAGTCTCATCCCCTTGGTCACAGGTAGCATGAATTTCTTTATCTATAAGGGCTTTGTGTAATTCTTTGTTATTGATATAAGTAATTACCTCAATACGCATATAGTGTTTACGAAAAATTCGGCGTAATTCCTCCATCAATGGCTGAAAATGGTCTTCCCCGTCTGCGATTACCCCCAGACGCAAAACCAAAGATGAACGCACGGCGATCGCATATAGAGTAACAGCTAGGAAAGTCCCCATTAAAGCTTGGGTCAGAGCCACATCTGCTGCGCCCAAAACAGCAAACACCAAAGCCGCCACAGCGCCCAATATTCCCTGAACAACCAAAGCATTGTATGGGTTGACCTGAAGTACCACCATCAAGGCGGATAAGGGTAACAGGGCGGTAATTATATAGATATAATTATCATTCATAGTCAGCCTCGCTGGTAGAGCAGTATGCCAACACATAGCCCAAGACTGTATTCCAAATTGCCAAGGAGATAAGACCCAAAAGCAGCAAAGGCCATTCACTGGGTATTTTCAGCAGCAGTCCGAAAATAATACTCATAGAGCCGAGGGTATCCGCCACCGAAAGACTATGGAGCTTAAATAATACCGAGCGATGACCCAAGAGGGGGAAGGTTCCCCAAAACCAAAAGGCGATGCCTAAACCTATGCAAATATAACTAATTATCTCTATCATAAATTACCCATGCGCTTCAGTAGATGTGCCAATAACATTAATCCCGCATTACCCACACTCAGGATAATAATCCCCACCACGCCAATCATCCAATCATCACGTAAGACGGATACCATCAGAATCATAATTGATGTTTTGGTGGCAATACTGGCAAAAGCTAACATTTTTTGCCAAATATCATCATCTTGCCAAGCCTCATACATGGGTATGAACAAAGCCAAAATCATCGCAATCATTACCGGATTCATCCCTGTGGCCTCCGTCTTCGGACTCGGTGTACTTCATACCACCCCTGTTCATGATATTTTAATACAATAGTTTTAGGTGTAAAAGTAATCAAGAAAATATCCAGAAAAATCAGCCCTGGGGTGCGTTGGGGTTTAACTCTTTCAATAATTACATCTTCGTGATTATGGGGACGGAAAATTATTTCCACCGCCTCAAAATACGCCTGGGGAATGGCCACAAGCACCTCACCCAGAACACGCAACCAATCCCTTAATGCTTCTGGTACTCTCTGACGACCAGGTAATAACAGTGCAACGGTAACACCAATAATGATATTTGCCACACTCAAATCCGAGGTGAGCAAAAACCAAATAGTCAGTCGCAATATCAGATTTAAATGCCCAATCATGCTAGTATCATCCCCAACAATAGGAGCAACATCAGACTCATGAAACCAATTAGATGTTCAAATTGCTCAAGTACACGTGGCAAAGTCAGTACTGACTGTTGAAAAATCCAAAAATGCTCGAACCAGGCAATGCCGATGATTCCCAGGGATTTGATGATATTCTGTACTGTGTAGGCATCGTCATATATCCGCATCCCCCCAATAATTCCCCCTGTTAATATGATTATCGGTAGCCATAAACCGGAGGGAATGTCCGCTTCTTTCTTGTGGGGTAAAAATATGAATTTAGCATAAACTATAGCCGTTCCCACAGCCCCAATATTCATTAATATCTCTTGCCAAGGTAGGACATTTTTCAATGTCAACATCTTAGCCCCAAAACCTACCAAGAAGGGAAAGCCAGAAATTGACAAGCTACCAATAACTAAGGGAATCCAGATCCTAGTATTCATGGGCTGCGATCGCAGTTCCTGGAAATTACGGCTGGGTAAGTTCCCTGCAATCAGGAACAACAAAGACTTGACCAGCCCATGGCCTAAGGCATAAACACCCCCCACCGCCGGCGCTGCTAGAATCCACCCCAATTGGGAAACAGTACTAAATGCCAGGGTGCGCTTGGTATCCTTTTCAAATAAAGCATAGATTACCCCCAGTAGGGCTGTCCCCACTCCAAATATCCTAACAATGGGTTCAACCTCACTCACCATTAATGCACAGCGCACTAAGGCAAAAACACCAGTTTTAACCACCACTCCTGATAACATAGCTGATACCGGTGTTTCTGATTCTGAGTGGGTCAAGGGTAACCACAGTCCTGATACAAAGATGCCCCCTTTTGTCAATAGTCCGAGAAAAATCAGGGCGATCGCTGTGTTAGGTGCTGTACTCAACCCAGCAAAACTAAAGGAACGATTGGCTTGATAAACCAAAGCAGCGCCCACCAGATAAAACAGCATTGCCGTGTTACTGACAAACAAATAACGCAACGCCACCCAAATAGAGCGTTGACTACGGGGATAGGAAATCAGAAGAAAGGCTGCAATACCCACCACCTCAAGGGCTACATATAAACTGATGAAATCCGCACAGATAAACGCCGCATTAACGCTACCATGTAAGATGATAGCCTGAGTATAAAAAAAAGCCGTCTTCTGTTTCCCCCAACAGTAGAGGATCACTGCTGCCGTCACCAGAGCATTAGTTAATATCAAGTAGGCACTTAACTGATCAACCAGTAATGTCACCCCGAAATTATCCAGTAATTCCAGTGTTAACGGCGAATCCTGTACAAAAACCTGGAAGGCATATACAGCGGAAATTACGGTGACACCTAAGGACACATATCGATCAAGTTGGGGGAGAAGATAAATAACGAACCCCAAAAAAAATGGTAGTGCAATCCAGGTGATGGTGATGGTATTCATGGGGTATTGTTCTTCTCGATTTCGTTACTTTCCAAAGTGGGATTATCCCGCGCCAGCTTCATCACACATACCAGCATTAAAGACTGAATGGAAAATCCGATCACAATTGCTGTTAAAATCACCGCCTGGGGAACCGGGTCGGCGTAGGTGGGATTTTCCCCAGGAGAAACAATGGGTGTGAATAAGCCAGCCCGTGATGCAATTAGCACATAATAGGCGATTACCCCAGTACTCATAACATCCATAGAGATGATCTTCATCACCAGGTTCTTTTTCAAAATTATGCCTAAAAATCCGCACAATATGGTAAACAAGATAGATGCATCTAACACGGGAACTGTCTGTTTAGTAGTGGTAATAAGTAGCTAGCCTATGAAACATTGGCTTCCTCTAAAGATTGTTTTTCTGCCGGTGGTTGTTTAAATGCAAACCGCAATAAAGGTGGTGCTAAGAAGGTTGTTAAAATCACCATGATAATAATCGCAGCCTGTAGTGGTTTATCCAGAGTACCACTAGCAGCACCAATCCCCGCAAATACTAACCCGACTTCACCACGGGGAATCATCCCTACACCAACTGCTAATCGGTTAATTTTAGCTTGGCCAAAAACTGACCAACCAGTGACAACTTTGCCAATGATTGCGACCACAATTAAGAAGGTAGCAATGATTAAACCCTCACGATTTCCCGGAACTAGAGGATTAAGAACACCTAAATCAACTTTGGCACCAACTGCAACAAAGAAAACTGGGACTAAAATATCAGCAATCGGTTTGACCTGCTCATCTAGCTCTTTGCGTTTATCCGTTTCATCCAAAACTAAGCCAGCTGCAAATGCCCCTAAGATCGCCTCTAAATGAATAGCATTAGCCAAAAAAGCCATCAAGAACGCAAATATCAATGCTGGTATAATTAAGTTGCCGCGCGTTTGCAATTTATCAGCAATGACCACAAAACTTTGATTGAAATATTTACCCAGCAAAATTGAGCCGACGAGAAAAACTGTAGCGCTGACAATTAAATAGATGACATTTAAGATATCAACTTCCCCTGTTTTGGCCAAACTCGCCACTACTGCCAAGACAATAATGCCTAAGATATCATCAATGACAGCCGCACCGACAATGATTTGCCCCTCACGAGATTTTAACTGCCCAAGTTCCGACAAAACTTTTGAGGTAATACCAATACTAGTAGCTGTCAGTGCCGCACCTGCAAAAATTGCCGGAATTAAGGGAGCATGAAATAAGAACAGCAGTCCTGCTGTCCCAGCCGCAAAGGGAACAGCTACCCCGACACAAGCTACAACTGTTGCTTGATAACCGACTTTTGTCAGTTCTTTTAAGTCTGATTCCAAACCAATTTCAAATAACAGAATGATCACACCCAGTTCCGCCAGGACGGAAATGATTTCACTTTGGCTGTGAAAAATTTCTGTTACTGCCTCGGGGCTGATGTTGTTAATCAATTGCAGGACACTTATAATGGCGGAGTCGGCAGCTGCTGCTCCACTCTCAGTAAATACCACTAAATGTAGAGCTGAAGCACCTACCAACACGCCGCCCAGTAATTCACCTAAAACAGGAGGCAAATCTATGACTCTAGACAACTCACCGCCAATTTTACTGGCAAGATAAATAACTACTAAACTGAGTAATACACCAGCCAAGACAATGGGGGCATTTTCAGCTTCGTTCGTGGTGGCCAGAAAAGGACTTTGCCAAAAGGAGTTAACTATCAATTCCGAAAAAATCATGTTACTTATCTGTGATCTTGATTAATTATCCTGTTAAATAAATTACTGCAAGAAACAGTAATTTACACATCTAGTTAAATAATGAACCTTCATACTTGCAGCCATTAACCTCAGATCAGGAGTGATATTTGGTAGGGTTGCTCTCCCTGACTGCATAGGTATCTACTAAAGCCAAGGCTCTGCTAAGTGCTTCGGCACGATTCATAAACCAATGCTCCCGGGAGACGAAATTCAACACACCCAGCTTTTCTAAGCGGCGTTTCACTTTCCCAGAGGCACCAACAATTAAGATTTTACGACCTTGCTCATAAGCATCTTTAATGGCATTTTCAATGGCTAAAGATGCGGTTACACCCAACATTGGCACATCGCTGATATCTAAAATCAATACGTCGGAGTCGGCCATTGCTGAATGTTCCCGGGCGATCGCTTTAGAAACTCCAAAGATCATCGGTCCACTGAGGTAGAATAAGACCACCCGCCCATTGGCTTGATCAAATAATGCCTTCTCTTCATCGTTCAAGACAATGGCATCATCAGCATCGGTAATGGTTTTGACATCCTGAGCTTGTAACTGCGAAAGACGTTCAATGGTTAAAATGTTGGCAATGAACACTCCCACACCCACAGCAATAATTAAGTCAACAAATACGGTTAAGAACATGACACCGTACATAATCACCGCCCCTTTGAGGGACACCTGATGAGCGCGTTTTAAAAAGCTCCAGTCGAGAATGTCAATCCCCACTTTAAGCGCAATACCCGCCAACACTGCCATGGGGATGCTTTGAGTTAAACTAGATGCCCACAAAACTACCACCAGTAAAATCAAGGCGCGAGTTATACCAGATAAAGCTGTTCTAGCACCGGTTTGGATATTCACCACTGTTCCCATGGTAGCACCCGCCCCAGGCAGTCCACCACATAAACCAGATACTACGTTAGCAATACCTTGACCAATTAACTCCTTATCAGATTTGTGTTCGGTACGAGTCAAACTATCAGCAATTACTGCAGTTAATAAAGTATCAATACAGCCGAGCATCCCCAACATTACCCCATTAATCAGCATCACAGTAATTTGTGATGCATTAAAGGTAGGCATTTGTAATGTTGGTAATCCCATGGGAATTTCCCCAATTCTTCTGATGTCAATATTGATGTTAGGATCGTTGAAAAGTACTCTGATGTTATCCTCGTTGAGTACCAGGGAAACTATTGTGACTACTACTAAAGCAACTAATTGTGGTGGGGCAAAACGCTTGTATTTAGATGGTATTAAGAAAATAATTGCCAAGGTCATGCATCCCAAGGAGGTTTCCACAGGATTAATCTTGCTCAACAGTTCTGGCAAAGCTTGCACCATTCCTAAAACCCCACCTTTAGGACTAGGTTGTCCCAAAAAGGGGGCAATTTGTAGCAGAATTAAGATCACGCCAATGCCAGACATGAAACCAGAAATGACGCTGTAGGGCATGAGGGTAATATATTTACCCAGCTTGAATACTCCGAATAAGATTTGAAATATCCCAGCCAGCATCACTACTGTAAATGCCATTGCCAGGCCAACCTGCTCTCCGTTACTCGCTATCATCGAACTGACAATAGCAGTCATGACCACGGTCATCGGCCCGGTAGGTTCAGAAATCAGAGTTGGAGTTCCACCAAATAAGGCGGCGAAAAAGCCCACGCAAACCGCACCATAAAGACCAGCCACAGGACCGGCGCCAGAGGCGACACCGAATGCCAGTGCTAGAGGTAAGGAAACGATGGCGGCAGTTAGGCCGCCAAATAAATCCCCTTGTAAGTTTCTAAAATGTATAGTATTCGTCAATTGCATATTAAAGGTATAATTTGTTGCAGAAAATTTACCTTTCCTACGACGAATCACTAAATAGTCATCGCCCATAGAGAAGGCTTGGGTCACAGGGAGTAACAATTAATTACCTGAAAAACTTATATGAGTTATGAGTTACCCTTAAAGATAGTCTACAGGTTTATCAACCAATTACAAGCCAGAATTTTAAATAAATATTAAATAAATTAAATTCTTTCCATAGATATAAAGCTATGGTTAGTAGGAAATACATAGAAAATAATCAAATATATAAGCAGAAACTATATTAATTTATATGTCAATTCTAAAAAAGAATGCAGATATCTGGTATTTAAGGTATCGCTTTAATGTTTTAGTACCTATTAATTGCAATACTGTTAAGGTAAAGCTCTGTGCAAGTATATATGTATAGCTTGCGGTAGATTGTGAAAACCGGTATTTATTCCCTGAGAAAGTAGTTATGACATCTGGGACTGTGTATAGTGAACCCAGGAGAAGTGCAGTATGGTGATTGACCACTACAGAAAATTAAAGATTACATAACAGTGGCAAAACTATGTTGCGAGTAAGTTAGGGAGTTTAGTCAAAAATTGGGCGAATTTTAGTAACTATAGTCATCCTATTTGAGTTGAGAAATTATCAGTGAGGAAAGGGAACAAGGAACAGAAATTGTTCAGAAATCAAATAGGAGTCCGATACCTGTATTTTCATTTAGGAAAACTACTATGACCACACACGAGGAACAGCACCAATGGCATGAATTAGCACAACAATTGCGGGTTGATAGTATTCGCAGTACCACCATTGCTGGTTCAGGTCATCCTACCTCGTCCATGTCGCCGGCGGATCTGATGGCGATTTTACTGTCTAAGTATCTGCGCTATGACTTCGATCACCCAGGAAATCCCAATAATGACCGCTTGATTTTCTCCAAAGGTCATGCAGCACCATTACTATATAGTATGTATAAGGCAGCGGGAGTAATCAGCGATGAAGAACTGCGATCGCTACGGCATTTTGGCAGTCGTTTAGAAGGTCATCCCACACCTGCTTTACCTTGGGTAGATGTAGCGACAGGTTCTTTAGGACAAGGATTAGCCATTGGTGTTGGCATAGCTTTAGCAGGTAAATATTTAGATCAACTTCCCTATCATACATGGGTGCTACTGGGTGATAGTGAAAGCGCCGAAGGGTCAGTTTGGGAGGCCTTTGATCATGCGGCACACTATACCTTAGACAATCTCATTGCCATTATTGATGTCAATCGCCTCGGTCAAAGGGGTCAAACCGAATTAGGATGGAATACACAAGCTTATGCCAACCGTGCTAGAGCCTTTGGCTGGCAAGCCATTGAAATTGACGGTCATAATTTAACCGAGATAGATCAAGCATATAGCGCCGCTGTAACTGTGAATGATCGCCCCACCGTAATTATTGCCCGTACCATCAAAGGTAAAGGAGTAGCCTCCCTAGAAGACTTAGGTGGGTGGCATGGCAAAGCCCTAAAACCTGATGCTCAAACCCAGGCCATTGCCGAGTTAGGTGGAGAACGGCAGATAATCATTGAGGTAGATAAACCAGAAGAACAAAGACAACCAGCCAGCATTGGTAAAGCCATACCATTGCAACTCCCCACATATAACAAAGGTGCAAAAGTTGCTACAAGACGAGCCTATGGTGATGCGTTATTAGCATTAGGAGCCGCCCAACCGAATGTTATTGCCCTTGATGCAGAGGTGAGTAATTCCACTTATGCCGAAGACTTCGCCGAAGCCTATCCTGAGCGGTACTTTGAGATGTACATTGCTGAACAGCAAATGGTAGCAGCTGCTGTGGGCTTGCAGGTGAGAAAATACAAACCCTTCGCTTCTACCTTCGCCGCCTTCTTGACTCGTGCCTACGACTTTATCAGGATGGCCGCTGTTTCTCGTGCCAACATTAAATTAGTCGGTTCCCATGCAGGGGTATCCATTGGTCAAGATGGGGCTTCACAGATGGCCTTGGAAGATTTAGCAGCATTCCGAGCCGTGTGGAGTAGTACCGTACTGTATCCCAGTGATGCCAATCAGACAGCCAAATTAGTGGCACAAATGAGCGATCGCCATGGTATTGTTTACCTGCGCACCACCAGAGAAAGTACACCAGTCATCTATGATACTAACCAACAATTCCCCATTGGTGGTAGCAAAACCATTCACAGTTCACCGGGCGACCAAGCAACAGTCATTGGTGCGGGTATCACAGTACATGAAGCCATTAAAGCCTATGACAGACTGAAAAAAGAAGGCATCACAATTCGCGTCATCGATGCTTATTCAGTCAAACCCATAGATGTGCAGACACTACATCAAGCAGCACGGGATACCAGAGGTAATTTAGTCGTTGTCGAAGATCACTGGATAGAAGGCGGATTAGGTGCTGGAGTCCTGGATGCCTTTGCTGGTACTAGTAATACTCCCTTTTATCATGGGCCACAACTGCGATTAATTAAATTAGCGGTGCGGGATATGCCAGGTTCAGGTACACCAGAAGAACTACTTCATGCTGCCGAAATAGATGCCGATGCCATTGTAGAAGCGGTGAAATCCCAAGTTAGACAGCCAGTAGGAGTATAAGCAGCAAAATATAACTCTTTCCTTCGATAGGAGTTAACAGTAAAACCCACAGTTATCTTAGAAACTACTTTAACCAGGAGTTAAGAAAATGCCCGACAAGTATCATACAGGAACCAAAGACGAACACTTTAACCTCATCAGCGTATTATATCACGCTCTCAAGTGTTCCGCCTGCTGTGAAACATATATCAAAGATGCCGAACAAGCAGGCGATCGCGAACTCGTCCAATTCTTCCAAAATATCAAACAGGAAAACCAGAGAACAGCGCAGACAGCCAAGCAAATGCTAGCCAAGCGCACAGAGCAACTAGTAGCACATTAGACAACCCAGAACAAGGAATAGACAATATCTATTGTCTATTCCCCAGCTCCTTGAAAAAACCCATATCAACCAACACCAACCACCGAAATCAAATCCCGACGACACCTTTCCCAAGCCAGAGTAGTAGAAATAATTTCATCCAGGTCATTATATTTTGGTTGCCAACCCAGTAACCTACCAATTTTATCAGCACTAGCAATCACACAAGCCGGGTCACCGAGGCGACGTTCTGCCTCCACAACAGGAAAATCCACCCCAGAAATCTCCTTCACCCGTTCAATAACCTCACGGACACTGTATCCTTGTCCATAACCACAATTGAGAACCTGGCTATCGTGACCTTGCTCCAGATAAGTCAAAGCATTTAAATGTGCAGCTGCTAAGTCTTCCACATGAATATAATCTCTAATTGCCGTTCCATCTGGTGTAGAAAAATCCGTACCAAAAATTTGCACCCCTGATCTGCGTTGCAATGCAGCATCACAGGTAACGCGAATCAAATGAGATGCATCTTTTAACATCTGCCCCAATCGTCCACCAGGTTCTGATCCTGCCACATTAAAGTATCGTAAAATTACGTAACGTAAATCAGAAGCCTTGGCATAGTCACGAATCAGCCACTCACAAGCAAGCTTAGAACGTCCATAGGGATTAATCGGTTCAGTGGGCGTAGATTCAGTTACGGGAACTGTTGCAGGTTGTCCATAGACAGCGGCTGTACTAGAAAAGATAATTTGCTTTACACCCATGTTGTGGCAACAACGGAGTAAATTCAGGGTATTACGAGTATTGTTAGCGTAATAGTCTAGGGGATAACAAACAGATTCGGGTACACTCAGACTGGCAGCAAAGTGTAAAACCGCAGTAAATTGGTGCTGAGAAAATACCCGCCACAGGTGTTCTGAATCTTTTAAATCACCAATAATTAACTCACCATGTAATACTGCTTGAGGTGAACCCGTAGAACAATTGTCATAGACGACAACATCATAACCTGCTTCTCCCAACTGACGAACTACATGAGAGCCAATGTATCCTGCTCCCCCAGTGACTAAGACTTTTTGATTCATCTGCCTTTACCTAGTAGTACTACACGAATGGTTTTGAAAAAGATTGCTAAATCTAAAGCCAGAGAATAATTCTTGATGTAGTAGAGGTCATAAGCTAGTTTTTCCCTAGCATCCTCCACTGATGCGCCGTAGGGGTACATCACCTGGGCCCAGCCTGTAATTCCCGGTTTGACAACGTAACGTAAGTCATAGTAAGGAATTTCTTCTCGCAGCTTGACATCGAATTCTGGTCGTTCTGGACGCGGGCCAATCAGGCTCATTTCTCCGCGCAGAACGTTTAAAATTTGTGGTAGTTCATCGATTCTGATCAGGCGTAACCAGCGTCCTACTCTAGTAATTCGCGGATCTTGCTCGTTAGCCCACTGCGCTCCCCGTTTTTCCGCATCCTCATACATAGAGCGGAATTTGTACACTCTAAAGGGCTTTCCATCCAGACCAGCTCGCATCTGTGTGTAGAACACTGGCCCTGGACTATCTAACTTAATCGCTACTATTACTAGCAACATCAGTGGAGATAACAACCCCAGTAATGACCATGCCAGAATAATGTCTAATAGCCGCTTGAGTTTTTGGCTAATACTGTCAGCTACTAAATTAAAACCATTACCAAAAGCCAGCCAGTTGTCCTGAAGCACAGATGAGGGAAGTTTATACCACAAAGTTTCACAAATATCGGGAATACCGTAGATGGAGACACCAGACAAACGTAACTGGATTAACTGCTGTGTATGTACATCAGATAATTCTGTTGCTACTATTACCCCTGACCAAGATTGTTGACTCCATTGGGGTAGGTCATTGAGGCTCCCGGTAGACACTCGATTACTTTTCCCTAACTCATTAATGTTCTGCTCGGCGGTTGTTAGTACAACCAAGCGACCTAAGGAATTGTGTTCTAAAAAAGTTTCACCAAATAAAATGGCTTTTTTAGTTGCACCTAAAATTAGCCAACGGCTTTGTTGAGCTTGCGATCGCGCCCAGTTTGAAGACCATATTCTTAATCCTATAGCCCAGAGGGTAAATATGCCTAAACTAGGGAGCAAGATCCCTCGTTGTAAAACTAGATATTGTCCCCAAACACCAGTACAGTAAATCAGAGAGGCCACCATACAGCCCACAACCGCATTACTGACCAAAACCCGGTAGGGAGAACGTAAACCTGATATTTGGGTCTCTGGATGGTAAGTATTTGCTAAATACAACCCGGCGAGAATTAGGCAGAAAAATAAATAAATTATAGGTTCAAATTTACCCCCTTGCCACCAGATGCAAAGGGATAAACTTAAGGATAAACCCACAATATCCCCTAATAACAGTAGGACACTGAGGATATTATCTATGTGATATAAATTCTTAGTTTTTCTGCCAATACTAAAAGTCGTATTCATATGTATAAATCAGTAATAATTCGAGACGGAACTGGCAAAATATCTCAGAAAAACACATCATGCCTCCTCAAAAACCAAGACACGATTTACAGGAATACACAACTGAATCTCATCAGATTGATTAGAAAAAATAGTCTCGGTTTTTCTCTCCGCTATTTTTGTATTGATGGTTATTGAGTGTCATGGAGAACTTAATATATTTGGATTCCTCACTTCTACGTCAAAATCACTTAAGTTTAAAAATTCAGTAAAATCACCTTAGTTTGTTATGGACTAAGGATAAAAAATCAGTATTATTGCGGTTAGGGTAAATTCAGTAAAATCACCTCAATCATTTGTAAGATATAATATAAATTCAGTAATGTCTGCTATAGCGTGAAACGGGTAAAATTACGTTTGTTATCAACACTAAAAATCTTAGATAATTCATAATGTTGTTGATCAATTATCAGAGGATATGATGTGATTTGAACTATAGTCATCTTCTACTGCATCTTTAAATATCACTACAAATAAGGCAATAAATTTCTAAAATTTCTATTAGTGTCAATATATAGAGTATTAACTGATGTATGCCTTACTATCAAGAAGAACAAGACCAGATCAATTTACAAAAGTATTGGCTAACTGTAAAAAGACGTTGGTTACTGATAGCAACCATTATCGGGTCTGTTTTTGGACTGACCGCCTTCGTGACTTTTAGTCAAAAGCCGATTTATGAAGCCGAAGGTCAGTTGCTTTTTGATAAGCAAAATAGTATTTCTTCTCTAACGGGTGTGACTGAACAGCTCGGACAACTAAGTGGTGTGGGAACTGGCTCCAACCCTTTGGACACCCAAGCTGAAATTATTCGCTCCCACCCCCTAATTCAAAAAACTATTTCTGAGTTACAGTTAAAAAATCAAGATGGACAACCTTTAGGAATCAACACTTTCAGGAGTAAATTAAAAGTGGAAACTGTTCGAGGGACTGATGTTTTGCAGCTTTCCTACCGTAGTGTTGACCCTGAAGAAGCCAAAGCGATTGTGAATCAATTGATGTCTGCTTATCTGGAGAATAATGTACTGACCAACCGTTCTCAAGCTACCGCGGCACGGGAATTTTTAAGTAAAGAGTTACCCGTGGTTGAAGCACAGGTTGCAGCAGCAGAATTGGCACTACGTCAGTTTAAAGAAAAATACCAGGTTGTACTTTTAGAAGAAGAAGCTAAACAAGGAGTTGAAAGACTCTATGAAATATCTAACCAAATCACTCTGCTGCGGGCGCAGTTGGTAGATGCTAACAGCCGTTCTGGTGCTTTGCAAAATCAATTGGGATTGAATACACAGCAAGCCACAGCAATTAACACCTTGAGTCAGTCAACAGCAGTACAACAAGTGTTATCAGAATACCAAAAGGTTCAAGATCAGTTAGCTGTGGAAAGGTCTAGGTTAACAGATGAACATCCCACAGTTGTCAACTTATGGGAGAAAGAACAAGCTCTCAAAGCACAGTTAGAAGGAAGAGTCAGTCAAACCCTAGGTAGTTCACAGCCAATTCGAGAGCAAGATTTACAAATGGGACAACTCAAACAAGCCTTAACTGCTAATTTGGTGCAAGTAGAAGTAGAACGGTTGGGGTTGGAGAATCAAGTTAATGTATTGACCCAGGCTTTTGCAGCTGATGAAGCCCGTCTGAGAACCTTACCTAAGCTCGAACAACAACAACTACAGCTACAACGACAGCTACAAGTGGCAAGAGTTGTCTATGAACAAATGCTGACAAGATTCCAAGAAGTGCAAGTGGTGGAAAACCAGAATGTAGGTAATGCCAGAATTATTTCTGAGGCTTTATTGCCGGATAAATCGGTTTCTCCCCGTATTCAATTGAACCTAGCACTAGGTGGATTTTTAGGATTCTTCTTGGCTTTTGGAGCCGCTTTATTACTAGATGCTGTGGACAAGTCTGTGAAAACAGCCGAAGAAGCCCAGCAGTTGTTCGGTTATCCTTTGTTGGGTACCGTTCCTAGGCTATCTCGTGATCAGAATACAACAGAATTACCTGTACTCAATAACCCTTACTCATCGGTGAATGCAGCCTTTGAAATGCTGCAAATCAACCTTGGTTTTAGCCTTTCCGACCAGGAACTCAAGCTAATTGTAGTCAGCAGTTGTCTACCAGGTGAGGGTAAGTCTTTTGTGGCGGCTAATTTGGCAGTGGCTACTGCCCAGATGGGAAGGCGAGTACTATTAATTGATGCAGATATGCGCCGTCCCCGTCAACATGAACTGTGGAAACAACCTAACTTGATGGGGTTAAGTAATATTTTAGTGGGGCAGGCAGCCCTGGCACAAACCACTCACGAAGTCATGGTAAATCTAAACTTAGTTACTGCGGGAACCATACCCCCTAACGCAGCCGCCCTATTAGACTCACAGCGGATGCAGCAGTTACTGCAACAGGCTTCCCAAGATTATGATTGCGTGATTATTGACACGCCACCTTTGAGATTTATTGCTGATGCGTCAATTGTCGGGAAAATGGCAGATGGAGTACTATTAGTTGCCCGTCCTGGTGTGGTTAATTCTGATGCTATTATCACTACAAAGACACTGTTAGAAAATTCGCGGTTGTCCGTGTTGGGCATGGTGGTAAATGCCGTATCTAATAACAGTACTTACTCTTACAATCATTATTATAACTATCATTCTAAAAACGGTTATAGGAAAAACCATACTATTGAGGCTCAATTTAAAGAAATCACCGGCAAATGGTTCAATAAATCCTAATTATTATTATGTCATGCTCCTCGAAAACCTTACCTAGTAATAGCATCAGTGGAAATACGTTTTCTAAAATTCGATGAAATTACCTATTGTTTTTTTGTGGAGAAGGCATAAGATATGAAAATTGCTGAACTTAAGCCTTTTTATAGGATGCAAGCATTGAATTATTAACAATCTGTACACTAGTATAGGAGGTCAAATTGTCCAGAAGGTGCGATCGCAATCGGAACCGTTCAAAACGTAGAGCTATTTACTGTCCTATTCATGGATGTTATCTTGATAGCGTTAGTCAAAAATATAGAATTTATGCAGATAAATTAGGTCAGTTATACCAACGGTTTTCAAGTCAGCGTAATGCGTCTTTATTAATAGGCAAATATACAACAGTTCCCCTCAAAGCAGAGTGGTTAGAGGCTTTTTGGTGTCAAGAGTGTCAGCAAAGAAACTGGTATTATATCCGTCACTTTGATGATGGGAGATACGAGATTTCTTTAGCTCCCAGGGAACTATGGCAACAAGTAACAAAGCTGATTGATTCTCAAGTTAATGGTTCTATGGGTGACTTTACGCGGATGAACGCCAGACTTTAGCAGTTCCTGATTAGAAAAAGTAATACTCTTGTAGATTAAATTTAATTTTCGGGTTAATTTTCGGGTTAATTTTCGGGTTAATTTTCGGGAGACTGAAGCCAAATGCTAGACAAATATACAAAAAGTCTGTTCTCATGGCAGGAAAAAGCCTCTGGAAAATTAGCAATTCTTCAAAATGTAGCGTGGCTATTTTTTGATCGCATTCTGCGCATGGGGGTGGGGTTATTTGTGGGTGTTTGGGTGGCGCGTTATTTAGGAGTAGAAAAGTTTGGCATCTTTAACTATGCTACTGCTATTGTTGCCTTATTCAATCCCTTAACAAAGCTGGGTTTAGATGGCTTAATAATCCGTTCTATTGTGCGTGAGCCGGGAATTAAAGACCAAATTTTAGGGACAACTTTTTGGCTCAAGTTAGCTGGTGCAATAGCATCTATATTCTTAGCAGTTAGCTCTATTTTTGTATTGCATCACGATGACCAGTTAACTGTAGGGATAGTGGCAATTTTGGCAACGGCGGGAATTTTTCAAGCCTTTGATGCAATTGACTATTGGTTTCAGTCTCAAATACAGTCTAAATATACTGTAGTTGCCAGGAATACGGCATTTATTATTACAGCACTGGTGAAAGTTGCTTTGATTAAAATGCAAGCGCCGTTAGTTGCTTTTGCTTGGGCTACATTAGCAGAAGTTGCACTGGGTACCGTAGGTTTAATAATTGCTTATAGCTTTAAGGGTTATTCAATATTCTGGCGTTGGAGTCTGACACTTGCTAAGACTTTATTGAAAGAAAGTTGGCCTTTGATGTTATCTGGTTTAACCATCATGATTTATATGAAAATTGACCAGATTATGTTGGGGGAAATGGTTGATACTACCGCTGTGGGTTTGTATTCAGCAGCCACCCGTATTTCTGAAGTTTGGTATTTCATTCCGATGGCGATCGCTTCTTCGGTTGGTCCAAGAATTTATGCGGCTAAGGACATAAGCGAAGAAGTTTATTATCAAAAAATTAAACAATTACTGCGGTTACTACTGGTAATTTCTATTATTATTGCTGTACCTATGACATTTCTGTCGAACAGAATAATTACAATACTTTTTGGTAGTAGCTATTTAGCAGCAGGTTCAATATTAGCAATTCATATCTGGGCTGCTGTATTTGTATCTATGGGAATCGCTACAGGAATTTGGTTTGTAGCCGAGGGTTTTACCCATTTGGCTTTCCAGAGAAACTTGATTGGGGCAGTTACCAATATATTTT
The DNA here is from genome assembly GCF_028331025.1 of Anabaenopsis arnoldii. Taxonomy (NCBI): domain Bacteria; kingdom Bacillati; phylum Cyanobacteriota; class Cyanophyceae; order Nostocales; family Nodulariaceae; genus Anabaenopsis; species Anabaenopsis arnoldii. The sequence continues at coordinate 97,552 of NZ_JAQMUH010000194.1, forward strand.
TAAATCTCTTTTTAATTCCAGCTTATGCTGGAGTAGGTGCGGCGATCGCCACTGTAATTTCTTATGCAATTGCTAGTTTTTTATCTCATAGCATTAATCTCAAAACGAGAAAAATATTTAAATTACAAATTCAAGCATTCTACTTTTTTCATAAATAGATAAATCAGATTTACATTAGGAGTTACTATGTCAATTAAAATTGGAATCATCACCTATCATCATACAATTAACTATGGAGCAATCTTACAGACATATGCCATATTTAAATTTTTACAAAACAAGGGATATGAAGTAGAAGTAATTGATTATCGACCAGAATCAGTTAGCTGGGAAGAAAAAAGATATTTATACTTATCTAAATATTTTCTTTTAAATCCCCTAGGCGGAATAAAAAGAAAATGGAATATGAATAAGTTCATAGATAAATATATTAAATTGAGTCCGGGCAGATTTTATAATATTGATAGCTTGACTCAATATAATCATGCATATGATTATATGATTTGTGGTAGTGATGAGATTTGGAATATCAATTTAAGAGGGTTAGACAAAGCCTATTTCCTAGACTTTGTAAGTAATCAACAAACTCTTAAATTCAGTTATGCTGCGAGTTTTGGATCTACAAAAGTTTTGGGCATTGATCAGCCAAAAATATCTGAGATATTTAAACAATTTCATGCTATTTCAGTCAGAGATACTAATAGCGTAAAATTAGTTAAACAATGTGGTTTTCATGCAGACAAAGTTATTGATCCAACCTTTCTAATCAATTATCAAGATGTTATAATTTACCCTAAAATCAAGAATAAATATTTACTTGTCTATGGTTCCTTAACGATAAGTGAAGCTGAATATGTCAAAATTTTAGCGGAGAAGGAAGGTTTAGAAATCATTTCTATAGGCTCACATAACTTCACAAAGTTTGGCAAATTAGATTTATTTGATATCAGTCCAGAAAAATGGTTAGGGTTTTTTAGTCAAGCTAGTTTTGTGGTTACTAAGTTTTATCATGGTGTAATATTTTCTTTAATTTTTAACAAACCATTTATTGTTTTTGAGCAGCAAAGTAAATCAGTTAAGATAAATGATTTGTTAAGTATGTTAAATTTAAAACAGAGGATGTTAAGTTTAACCGAAACAGACCAGAACAAGATAAAAATAAGTAATGACCATAACTTATGGTCATACATTATGACTGATTCGGAAAAGAACGAATTAAATAAGCACATTGAATATTCTCAGGATTATCTGCTTTATAAAGCATTAAAATAGCTCATTTTTTCAATAGTCTTATGATTAAGAATACTCTGCTGCAAAAACTAATTACCCAATATCAAATGCTTAAGTTCAGAGTAAATTTAACTTTTGATTATTATTATGATCTGCAAAGGTTTTTTCAATTTTCTGCAACAAATAATCCCTATACAACAAAGACTATGCTGCAAGGGAGAATTATTGCTCACTATCATGTCATAGAAAAAGGGCTATCTTTAAAGACTCCCAGGCCTGGTTTTGGAGCTAATATAGTAAATAATTTACTATTACTACTTAAACACTATGAAGAAAATTATGGGTTAGATGAAGTAACTGAGGTAGCTATTAATGTTTTATATTCTTATTACAAATTTAATCTGAGCCATAATTGTGATAATGAGCAACTTTACCTGAAAATAATTCAAATTAAAGATGAGAAATCGGTTAATAATGAATATTTAGCAGAGGGAGGTACAATTGAAATTAAAAAAGCACATATTCATAAAAGTGCTTTGATAAATTTTCAAGATTTTGTCAATAGTAGACACAGTATTAGAAATTTTGCTAATGGTGATGTAGATATAAAGTTGATCAAAGATGCGGTTTCAATTGCTATAAAAACTCCATCTGTTTGTAATCGACAAACTTGGAAAGTTCATGTTTACAGTCATGAAGAAATTAAAAATAAAATTTTGAGCCATCAGAATGGTAACCGAGGCTTTGGACAGTATGCTGATAAAGTACTAATAATTACTTCAGACCTCAATTATTTTACAGGTTCTTCAGAGAGAAATCAGTGCTTTGTAGATGGTGGTTTATTCGCAATGTCTCTAATTTATGCTTTGCATTCATTGGGACTGGGAAGTTGTTGTTTAAATTGGTGCGTGAGTCACCAAACAGATAAACTTCTGAGAAAAGATGCAGGTATTAAAGAATCTGAAACCGTAATAATGATGCTTGCAGTTGGTAATTTACCTGATGAATTATCTGTTGCTAACTCTGCTAGAAAAGCAGTGGAGGAAGTTTTAGTTTTAAATCATTAAAAATGAAGGTAATTATATCAACCTACAAGCGGAGATTTATAGATGATTAAACCACTAATCGTTAACACAATGGATATAGACGGAGGTGCTGCTCGTGCAGCTTATCGGCTACATCAAGGGCTAAAGCAAGTAAATATTGATTCCAGAATGCTCGTGGGAAATAAGACTAGTGATGATATTACAGTTTTAGGAACAAATAATAAACTAGGTAAAGCATGGATAAAAATAGCAGGAGCGTTAGACTCCCTACCCCTCAAAACCTATTCCCCTAGTCACAATTTAATGTTCTCCTTGCAGTGGTTACCTGATCAAATAGGAGCAAAAGTAGTTGAAATTAATCCTGACGTAATTCACTTACATTGGATTAATACCGGTTATATGCAAATAGAAACACTTGGGAAGTTCAAAAAACCGATAGTTTGGACACTACATGATATGTGGGCATTTACAGGGGGGTGTCACTATAGTGAAGATTGTGATAAATATACAATGTCCTGTGGTGCTTGTCCACAACTAGGAAGTCATATAAAAGATGATATTACTCAATGGATTTGGCAGAGAAAAGCTAAAGCATGGTCTAATCTAAATTTAACTATAGTTACCCCTAGTCGTTGGTTGGCTGATTGTGCTAAAAAAAGTCTTTTATTCCAGAACTTAAGAATTGAAGTTATACCCAATGGGTTAAATACTCAAGTTTACAAACCCATGGATAAAATAATGGCTAGAAAGTGGCTCAATTTACCATTAGATAAACATCTGATATTGTTTGGCGCTATTAACCCCACCGCTAATAAACGCAAAGGTTTTCATTTACTCAAACCTGCTATACAGAAGTTAAGCCAACAGCACAACTCCAACAATATCGAATTGGTTATTTTTGGTGCATCTCAACCTTCACAGGTTCCCAATTTTGGGTTCAAAACACACTACTTAGGACGTTTACATGATGATATAGGACTAGCATTAGTATATTCAGCCGCAGATGTGATGATAGTACCATCTCTTCAAGAGGCTTTTGGACAAACTGCATCTGAGTCATTAGCTTGTGGTACACCAGTTGTTGCTTTCGACATAACCGGTTTAAAAGATATTATCGATCATCAACATAATGGCTACTTGGCTAAACCTTTTGATGTGGATGATTTAGCTCAAGGGATTACTTGGGTATTAGAGGACAAAGAAAGATTAATAAATTTAAGTAAGAATGCTCGGCAAAAAGTTGAGCGGAACTTTAGTTTAGAAATACAGGCTAACAGTTATTTATCAATATATAAATATGTTTGTGAAAATTAACTGGTAGATGTACGGCTTAGAGCATCTTCTTAGAAAAGAGGGGTAAAAAATCATGTCAATAGGTAATTTAGATCAAAGTTTATATGGGAATATTCATAAGGTCAATTCCAGTCCCTGTATACTCCTTTTTGATTTGGAAACGGGAGGACATCACCCAAGTTATATTCGCCATCTAGTGAATTATTGCTGCGATCAAAAGTTGCCAATTAACCTAGATATTGTTGTATCGCCTAAATTTATAGATGAACATCCTGATGTTGTGGAAATTCCCATTAAGACAAATCAATCACAAATTAGATTTATATCAATAACTGTAGAAGAATATCGCTATTTACTTAATGCAGGTTCTTTATTGCAGAAAATATTTAGAGAGTGGAAATTATATTGTCAATATGCAAGAGTTCTGCAAGCAACACACTGTTTATTAATGTATTTGGATACTCTGCAATTACCTATAGCTTTAGGAGAACAGTCTCCTTGTCCATTCTCTGGGATTTATTTTAGGCCTACATTTCATTACAAAGATTTTAATAACTACACATTTTCTGTAAAAGATATCTTTCGAGGGTGGCGACAAAAATTAATTTTGCATAGAGTTTTAAATAACCCCCAGTTTCACTGTTTATTTTGCCTGGACAACTTAGCTACTAAATATATTAAAAAACTTCACTCTCCAGCAGAGATTGTTAGTTTAGCTGACCCTGTAAAAACATATAATTCTCAACAAGAAAAAATCGAGGTACTGCGCCAAGAGCTTGGTATTGGTAAAGATAAAAAGATATTTCTTCTATTCGGTAAAATAACTAGTCGTAAAGGTATCTATAAATTACTAGATGCTATTAATATTTTACCTGAAGAAGTTTGTCAAAAGATATGTTTGTTACTGGTGGGTTCTATAGTACAAAAAGATAAAATATTAGTACAAAGTCAAATAGAAATAATTTCTCAGTCTTTGCCTATAGAAATCATTACCTGTGATAAATTTATTGCAGAAGAACAGGTACACCTCTATTTCCAACTATCAGATGTTATCCTAGCTCCCTATCAAAAACACGTGGGAATGAGTGGAATATTATTACTGGCTGCTGCGGCAAAAAAGCCCGTATTGGCATCTAATTATGGGTTGATGGGTCAGTTAGTACGCCAAAATAAACTGGGTATAGCTGTAGATTCAACATCACATGAAGCAATTGCTAATGGCATGACCTATTTTATTGATAATCAAAAAAAACCAGCAGATATTTTTGACTTAAAACTCCTGAATGATTTTGTAGAACAAAATTCTGTAGATAATTTTTCGCATACTTTATTTAAAAATATTTGTACAGAAATAAAAGCTGATTTTTTATAGGTTAAGAAAATATGAATATACATACATCTATTTTATCTTCCCCATTTTACTTGAAATTAAAAATATTATTATTCTCAATAGCTTTATTTGGGTATGGAATAATTGCCTCTTTTATTTACGATGGATCAAGTTCGCGGTTGCTAACTCTACCTTATCGGGCATTTATATTTTTACTGAGTATACTAGTATTTTTAACTAAAATTAATCATAATAATCATCAAAAAACAAGTAATCCAGGTAAAATATCATTACTGTATTTTGTTTTTACATATATTTTTTTCTACTCCTTAAGACTAGTCCATGATGTCGTATACCAAGATATATTTCGAGAACCTAGCGAATACTTGTTATTTTGGTTTTGTATGTGCTTAATACCAGGGATAACATTTATATTTTTAGATTTTAAGCATTCCCAAAAATATTTATATTTATCCTGGCTCTTATTGGCGATCGCCTCAATTTTAGCAATACCTCTCATTTTACAAGAACAAGCCAGTGGAACATTTGTCGCACAGGGGAGATTGGCCAGGGAAGCATTAAATCCAATTTCCTTGGGACACCAAGGTGGTTCACTATTATTAATCAGTCTCTACATTTTACTTAATCAACAAGATAGCAATAATAAAATTACTCAAAATTTATATATATTATTTTCATTCATCGGTTTGATATTACTCTTTTTCGCTTCTTCCAGGGGTCCAGTTATAGCGGTTAGTTTCTGCTTTATTTTATATTTAATTAGAATTTTTATACAAAAGTCAAAAGGTAATGTATGGAAAAAAATGGGTGTCATTATAATGTTGATTGTTTTTGCAAATCTTGCCCTTTCATTTGCATTGGATTCGGGTAGTAGTTTAATAGAACGTTTTTCTTCTACTGCTAATGATTTTGATAGTTCAAGATTTGTACAACGCCCAGAACTATATCAGACCGCTATTGAACTCATAGCCAAACATCCAATATTTGGCTATGGTTTAGAACTACCTGGTGTGGGATATCCACACAATATAATACTTGAAGCATTTCTTGCTACTGGGCTTGTAGGCGGATTTTTATTTCTGATACTTTATATTTATGCCGCAATCAAAGCATTAAGAATAATTATGTATGAAAATAATCCATGGGGATGGTTAGGGATTATTTATATTCAGTATGCTATTGCTGGTATGTTTTCTGGTTCTTTATACAATTCATATATGTTTTGGTATTTATTCTTCGCTATTTGTGGTTGGAAGAAGTTAAATACAGCCCCCAGACAATAGCAATTTTGACTCATACCTTGATTTGGTTTTAATTATGAATTATTCTCCCATTGCACTTTTTGTCTATAAGCGTCCTGAGCATACTCGCCGTACATTAGAAAGTCTTATCCAGTGTCCTGAGTTTGCTGATAGTCCCCTTTATGTTTTTTGTGATGGTGTGAAAAAAGAAGAAGATAGAGAAAAGGTAAATCAAACTCGTGAATTAGTTCACTCTTTATTAAATGAAAAAGCCAATATTATAGAATCTTCAGAAAATAAGGGTCTAGCAAATTCAATTATTGCTGGAGTCACTCATATATGTGAAATATATGGTCGTGTAATAGTTCTAGAAGACGATTTAGTAGTAGCACCTGAGTTCTTAACATTCTTAAACACCGCTTTAGATAAGTACCAAGATCAAGACTCCGTAATGCAAGTTTCTGGATATATGTTTCCAATTCCAGAGTTAATACCGGAAACTGAAGCCCTATTTTTACCCTTCATATATTCTTGGGGATGGGCTACATGGCAAAGGGCTTGGTCAAAGTTTGACCCACAAAGTACTGGCTGGGAAGTATTAAAGAGTGATAAAAATATGCGATCGCGTTTTGATTTAGATGATAACTACGGTTTTTTTGATATGCTAAATCAACAAATGTCTGGGAAAATAGATTCTTGGGCAGTTCGCTGGTATTGGAGTGTTTTTAAACATAATGGATATGTACTATATCCCCCAAACAGTTACATTACTAATATCGGTTTAGATGGTAGTGGTACACATGGGTCTTGGTACGTAAATCAACGTTTAAAACAGATTCATTATCAACAATTGAGTCAATTTACACTACCAGATGATATTAAAATCAACGAAGACAAATTTAAGCTTATTAAAAAATATCTCAGAACTTTACAGCCCAAATGGGTGAAAATCCTGAAAAAATTCTTGATCCCTAGTTGGGTTGTAAAACTTCGTAAATGTGCCTTAGCTGTTCGTAATTACTTTGTTTGAATAGTCTGAGTATCTCAAGTTTGATCTATTTTGAATCACCACAAACACTAATTTATTAAGGTATCATATGGCTGTAAAATTTGTGAAATCTTTGATAAATACCCAAAAAATTAAATACATACAGCAAATATCAATTTTTTCCTCCTTTTTAAATTCTAAGTTAGGTGAATATAGCCGTATATATCCCTTTACTAAAGTAAGTGACACCCAAATTGGAGCCTATACTTATATATCTTACGGATGTATAATTAACAATTGTCACATAGGTAATTACTCTTCAATTGCTCGTGGTGTAAAAATTGGTTTGGGTAAACATCCGGCAAATTTCATTTCAACATCACCAATATTTTATTCTCTCAATAACCCTTTAAAAAAATTGTTTGTCAGATCGCAAAAGTTCACGGAATTTGAAAGAACAACTATTGGTAATGATGTCTGGATAGGAGTCAACGTTGTGATACTTGATGGCGTTACTATTGGAGATGGTGCAATCATTGGTGCTAATGCTGTTGTCACTAAAGACATTCCACCTTTTGCCATTGCAGTAGGTTCTCCTGCAAAAATCATTAGATATAGATTTTCCGAAGAAAATATGCAAAAATTATTGTCTATAAAATGGTGGAATAAAGATATTTCAGAATTAGAAAATGTTAAAGATTTATTTCAAGCTGAGGCTAATGATTCATTCATTGATAAATTAACAGACCTCATGGTTTGAAATTTTCTCTAGTAATTACATCGTTGAAAATATGGCAATTAATATTAAATATTAAATTTCTCAGTTCTTTGGTATCCAGATTAAATATAATCATGAAAGAAATCGCTATTCTTACCCAATATTTCTACCCCCATCAAGGTGCCACCTCTCAGCTAATTACAGACTTAGCTAAGGGACTGTCCCACCGGGGATACACTGTTAATATATTCACAGGAACCCAAGCAAAACAAACCACCCCAGAATCACTAAATCTTAAGATTAACCGCGCCTTCTCCCCCATTAAATCTAGCACCAGCATTTACAGTAAAATTGCCAGTTCAATATTTTTCCTCCTGGGCGCTTTATGGTATGTGATATTTCAAGTACCCCCTAGTACCCCCCTGTTAATTGCTTCTAACCCCCCCTACGCTGGTGTTTTAGGTATATGTTTTAAAATTATCCATCGGGGTAAATATTATTTTCTCCTGCAAGATATCTTTCCCGAATCAGCTGCAATGTCTGGAATAATCAAGGAAAACAGCATCATATATAAGTTCCTCAGCAAAGTTATCTATTTTACTTATAAATATTCTGAGTATATCATTGTTCTCACCACATCAATGCAGGAATTTATAGAGAAAAAATATCCTGATTTAAAATCTCGAATTAAAATCATTGAAAACTGGTCTATTGCAGATATTCCTATTGTCAAGAAACAGGAAAACCAATTTGCTCAACAGTATCAGCTTCAGCAAATATTTACCGTTTTATATTCAGGTAATTTGGGTAGAATGCATGATATTGAAACCATAACGGAAGCGGCAAAAATACTTAGAGATGAACGGATTAGATTTGTATTTATTGGTGATGGTGCCAAAACTCAGATAGTTAAACAAGCTATTGATACCGAGCATCTGCAAAACATTCTTATACTACCATACCAGGCGCGAGAAGTATTACCTCTATCATTAACAGCTTGTGATATTTCCTTAGTTAGCCTCATACCAGGCGCAGAATACATAGTTGCACCCTCAAAACTTTACGGAATGCTAGCAGCAGGTAGGGGAATTATATCTATATCGGTATCAAATTCATATATAGACCAGCTATTAAGTAATTCTGGTTGTGGGATTAATATTCCCCCTAATCATCCTCAGTACCTTGCTGATATAATTCGTCAACTACAAAGTGACGAAGAAAAAGTTAAACTCATGGGTGAAAGAGCGCGTCAACTATATGAAAACAAATATACATTTCATCGTGCCTTAAGTGAATATGAGCAGATTCTGTTTTCTTCACCCTTAGAGGATGTTTGAAAAGTGATGATTAATGTATCAAATATTGTTTTACCCATCCCTAACCCTCCCCTTACAAGGGGAGGGAAAATGTCATCTTTAGATATACACCCTATACTCAATTATGTCATGACTAAAACTATTGTTACCGGAGCCGCTGGATTCATCGGTTCTCATCTTGTAGAAACTCTGTTAAATCAAGGACAGCAAGTCATTGGAGTGGACGAGTTCAATGATTACTACAGTCCCGAACTAAAGCGGAAAAACATCGCCAGTTTCCAAAATCATCCCGCATTTACTTTAATTGAGAAAGATATTCAGGTTTTAGATTGGCAGACACTACTAGAAGAGGTAGATATAGTTTACCATCAAGCTGCCCAAGCGGGGGTTCGTGCAAGTTGGGGTCAGGGTTTTCGTGCTTACAGTGAGCGCAATATTAATGCTACACAAATTATATTAGAAGCGGCAAAAGATAGCAAGCACCTGAAAAGATTAGTCTTGGCTTCTACCTCTAGTATTTATGGCGATGCCGAAACCTTACCTACCCATGAGGGAATTTGTCCCCAGCCAGTTTCACCTTATGGTATTACTAAACTCGCAGCAGAGAGATTGTGTGGACTGTATTACAAAAACTTTGGTGTTCCCTATGTCTCACTGCGTTATTTTACAGTTTACGGACCAAGACAGCGCCCAGATATGGCATTTCATAAGTTCTTTAAAGCAGTAATTGAGGATCAGCCTATTCCTATTTACGGTGATGGAAAACAAACCCGTGACTTTACCTTTATCAGTGACGCTGTGGCGGCTAATTTAGCTGCCGCTACTGTACCAGAAGCTGTGGGGGAAATCTTGAATATTGGTGGTGGTAGTAGGGTAGTATTGACAGATGTTTTAGATACAATGGCAGAAATTGTGGGTCAACCAATTAAAAGAAATCACATTGAAAAGGCGATGGGCGATGCACGCCACACGGCGGCTGATGTATCTAAGGCCAGAAACATTATCGGTTATCTACCCCAGGTATCCTTGAGAGAGGGTTTGTCTCAAGAATGGCAGTTTATTCAATCTTTGTATAGCTGTTGACGCGTCCCCTTTACCCCCATGAAAATAATTTAGGATTTTTATTATACCAAGTAAATTTGGCAACTCGCTTATATCCCCTGGGGTTTACTCCAGGGGATATATCTATTGTTAGTGGTGAAGTAGCGTATACTATAACTCACAGTTTGTACACAGGACTAAAGTTTTCTCTATCCTGAGTGGTTACGCAACTGTTACTCCGAACCTTAGTATCTATCTACTCTGATATCTTAGGGGTGGTTTTTTGCCAAAATTTTAGTTATGGAATAACATTAGACTATACAATGTGAATTTAAACAAGTATAAATGATTGGCGTTGTAGAGTTATAGATAAATTATGCCATCTTATCAAGAAGACCAAGACGAGATTAATTTAGCACAGTATTGGCTAACTATCAAAAGACGTTGGTTGCCCACAGTCACCATAGCCGCCTCTGTATTTGGTCTCACAGCTTTTTATACTTTTAGTCAAAAGCCCATTTATGAAGCCGAAGGTAAACTGATTTTTGATAAACAAAGTAGTGCGTCTTTGACAGGTGTGAGTGAGCGGCTCGGAGAACTCAGTGGTGTAGGAAGCACATCCAACCCTTTGGACACCCAAGCCGAAATTATTCGCTCTCACCCCCTGATTCAAAAAACCATTGATGCCTTGCAGCTGAAGAATGAGGATGGGGAACCCTTAGGCATCAGTGGTTTTCTGCGTAAACTCAAAGTCCAAAGTATCCGGGGAACTGATATTATGCAGTTGTCTTACCGTGATACTAGTCCTGAGCAATCCCGGGCGATCGTCAATCAATTGATGTACGCTTATCTAGATAATAATGTCTTGACCAACCGTTCCCAAGCTACAGCCGCCCGGAAATTTCTCATGGAGGAATTACCCAAGGTGGAGGCACAAGTTGCATCTGCGGAATTAGCACTACGTCTGTTTAAAGAAAAATACGAAATTGTCGCCTTAGAAGAAGAAGCTAAACAAGGAGTTGAAAGACTCTATGAAATATCTAACCAGATTACTCTACTACGGGCGAGGTTGGCAGATGCTAACAGTCGTTCTGGTGCTTTGCAAAATCAATTGGCATTGAGTACACAGCAAGCTGTGTCCCTGAGCAGTCTGAGTCAGTCAAGAGCAGTACAACAAGTGCTATCAGAATACCAGAAGATTCAAGACCAGTTAGCGGTGGAAAGGTCAAGGTTAACAGATCAACATCCCACAGTTGTTAATTTATTAGAGAAGGAACAAGCTTTGAGGGCACAGTTGGAAGGAAGAGTTAGTCAAACTCTGGGTAGTTCACAACCCATCGCAGAGCAAGATTTACAAATGGGACAACTCAAACAAACCTTAACTGCTAATTTGGTGCAAGTAGAAGTAGAACGGCTGGGCTTGGAGAATCAAGTTAATGTATTGAACCAAGCTTTTACTGCTGATGAAGCCCGTCTGAGAACCTTACCGAAGCTCGAACAACAACAACTACAGCTACAACGACGGCTACAAGTGTCACGAGGCATTTATGAACAAATGCTGACTAGATTACAAGAAGTGCAAGTTGTGGAAAATCAGAATGTCGGTAATGCCAGGATTGTTTCTGAGGCTTTATTACCGGATAAATTCGTTTCTCCTCGTATTCAATTGAATTTGGCACTGGGGGGATTTTTAGGCATTGCTTTAGCTTTTGGCTCGGCTCTATTCCTGGATGCTATAGACAAGTCTGTAAAAACAGCCGAGGAAGCCGAGCAGTTACTCGGCTATCCTTTGTTGGGTGCCATTCCTCAGTTAGACCGTCAAGAGGGGACAACGGAATTACCATTACTGGATAACCCCTATTCGGGAGTGAATTCCGCTTTTGAAATGCTGCAAATCAACCTTGGTTTTACTCTTTCTGACAAGCAACTCAAGGTGATTGTGGTTAGTAGTTGTTTACCAACTGAGGGTAAATCTTTTGTCGCAGCTAATTTGGCATTGGCTAGCGCTCAGATGGGAAGGCGAGTGCTATTAATTGACGCAGATATGCGTCGCCCGCGTCAACATGAGGTGTGGAAAAAACGTAACTTGATGGGTTTAAGTGATATTTTGGCGGGGCGGGCTTATTTAGCACAAACTTCCCAGGAAATGTCGGTAAATCTGGACTTGCTAACTTCGGGAACAATACCCCCTAACCCGGCTGCACTATTAGATTCCCGGCGGATGGAGGAGTTAGTAAAACAAGCATCCCAAGATTACGATTATGTGATTATTGATACTCCGCCTTTGAGATTGATTGCCGATGCCACAATTATCGGGAAAATAGCAGATGGAATCTTGTTAGTTTCTCGTCCTGGTGTGGTTGACTCTGATGCTATCAGGACGACAAAGGCATTGTTAGTAAATTCACAGTTGCCAGTGTTGGGTATGGTAGTTAATGGTATATCTAGTAATAGCAGTTATTACTACAACAATTATTACCACTATTCTCACTATAATCATTCCAGAAATGCCACAAGGAAGAGAGATAAGATTCAGTCACAATTAAAAGCAATTACGGGTAAATGGTTAGATAAAAATTGACACCCTCCTTGATTTACCCCAAAGTAGCCAACATCCCCTCTGCAGAGAACGATGTTTTAGATAAGTAATAAAACCAACATTATAAAATACAGTATGAAATTTATGTCCTAAAAATCACAAATATGCTTTAATATATAGTGTCACTGTGTTGCATATGCTCACGTGTAGGTTATAACCCTTAGTATCTAAAACAATCCAATGAAAAATGCACAGTCGGACTATCAAATCTTAATTCTGTGTGATTTTCTGTGATTCGCTTGTAGCCGAAAAATTTAGTAAGTATGCTATTTTAAGTAGGATACTCCTTTTTAAGAGTTGGGCTTCGATGGTCTCAATTGATCTCAGTCCCTCTAAACGTAACCTTCGCAAGTTGTAGTTAGATTTAGCTGAGGAGGTCGAATTGCGGAGAAGGTGTGACCGAAATCGGAAACGTTCAAAACGTAGGGATATCTATTGTCCTATACATGGCTGTTATCTGGATAGCGTGAGTCAAAAATATAGACTTTTCGCCGACAAAGCAGGACAATTACAGGAACGAGGCTTAAGTCGGCGGGCGGCATTATTGTCCATCGCCAATTACACAGCAGTAACCTTACATGGAGAGTGGTTAGAGGCTTTTTGGTGTGAACACTGTCAGGAAAAAAAGTGGTATTATGTCTGTCAGTCGTCGGATGATGGTAGATATGATATTTCTTTGGCACCCAAGGAACTCTGGCAACAGGTAACAGGAGTAATTGACCCTGACGGGAATCCTTCAGTGGGTGAGTTTACGCGGCTAAATGCTAAACAACTGAACCATCATGCTCTCAATAATTTTTATTGTTTGTGAATGCACCCAAAGCCTCTGTTTCTAGGTCTGCTGTTTCCATTGCATGATACGAGGTGGGAGATGACAGGATTGGGAGCATCACCCTGGTATGAGGAAATATTGAAAGAGAGATTACAACAGGGACGACTTGAAGGAGAGAGCTTAATGGTTCTACGTCTGTTACAGCGCCGCCTGGGGACCTTGGATGATACAGTAAAGCAGCTTAAGATGCTACCAGTAGGGTAACTGGAAAGTCTAGCAGAGGAATTACTAGACTTTCGGGATGTGCAACAGTTACAGACTTGGTTACAACAGCTTTCCTCAAATAGTGGTAATTTATGATGACCTTCTGCACCAAGGGGCGATCTGCTTCTTGCAGCAGCGCTTCGCGATCGCCATTACGTATGATTTAAATCTCAGATTACATAGAATAAACATACAAGACTGAGAACGACAATTTCAGGAGCAGAACAAGAAACGGATTTAAATTAACCTCCACCCAACCCCAAAACCAGGGATCCAGGGAATGAATTCCCTGGCTAAAAGCTGAAGTCGGTTAAAAACCGACTGGGAAGAAGGTTAAGGATTTTTGTGTGATTTGTCAATTTAATTTATCAATAGCAGCAGAGCTGTAGAACTTCAGGGTATATCCGGAGCAGAACACGAAACCGATTTAAATTAACCTCCACCCAAACCCCAAAACCAGGAAGACTCTTAATTGATTCCCTGGATTGGTGAGAACTTTTACACCAAGGGGCGATCGCTCCTGAGATCAAATCAACATCATCATAACCAACAGTGGCGAAAAAAGCAGACATAGGGGGGAAAAGATTAATCAGTCTTGCACCCAACACCTGGGTAAAGTGGATTACCCAGCGCAGTGACTTACAAGTACAAGACATCCTCAACACAGAATTTCAGTGGATAGAGCGGGAAAGTGATGTTTTACTGAAGGTTTTATCCCCAGAAATAGGAGAATTTTTGCTGCTCAATGAATTACAGCTACGGTACAATCAGAGAATGCCCCAAAGGATACGGGCTTATACAGCTTTAGCAGAAGAACGTTATAACTTAAGGGTATATCCAGTCTTAATCAACATCCTCCCCCCAAGTAGTAAACAAACCATTCCCCAACGTTATGAATCAGAGATATTAGGGATAAGAGCCTATCAAGACTACCAAGTGATTAACCTGTGGGAGGTAGATGTTAACCTGGTATTTGAGCAGAAGATATCAACCCTATTGCCATTTGTACCAATTTTGCAGGGTGGAAACAGGGAAGAGAAATTACGAGAAGCGGTGAGGGAGTTAAGACAGGATGAGCAACTGCAAGACTTAGAACCGTTATTGTCATTTTTTGCTAGTTTTGTCTTAGATATTCCCTTAGTTCAACAAATCATGAGGTGGGACATGACGGTATTGAGAGAATCGCCCTGGTATCAGGAAATATTGAAAGAGGGATTACAGCAGGGGGAAAAACAAGGACTACAACAGGGACGACTTGAAGGACGACTTGAAGGGGAAACCCAATTAGTTATACGTCAGTTACAGCGTCGCTTGGGAACCTTGGATGATACACTCAAACAGCAAATTCAGATGCTACCAGTAGAGCAACTGGAAAGTTTAGCAGAGGAATTACTAGACTTTCGGGATGTGCAACAGTTACAGACTTGGTTACAACAGCTTTCCTCAAGTAGTGGTAATTTATGATGACCTTCTGCACCAAGGGGCGATCTGCTTGCAGCAGCGCTTCGCGATCGCCATTACGTATGATTGAAATCTCAGGTTACATAGAATAAACATACAGGACTGAGAACCACAATTTCAGGCTCAGAACAACAAACTGAAGTTAAATTAACCTCCACTAAACACAAAAACCAGGGAGCCAGGGAATGAATTCCCTGGCTAAAAGCTGAAGTCGGTTTTTAACCGACTAGGAAGAAGGTTAAGGATTTTTGTGTGATTTGTCAATTTAATTTATCAATAGCAGCAGAGCGTTAGAACTTAAGGGTTAAGTTACATCTGCTTTCTGAAACATGGGAAATGTTTATGGGCGATCGCCATTTGTTGGATGTTATATAAACATTGAAAAATAGTATGCTTATTCCCTGCATTTCTGATCTCAAGGTTTAAAAAGAGGATACTGTCAACCATTTAGCCAATGTTGCATAAAAATCCTGATCAATTACAAAAAATGCCTAAAAATACTGACGGTAAAAACCGACATAAGCACAGTCAAACATTAATTAAGGAATTACGGCAATTGTGGGGCTACCTGAGCCGTCGCCGTCAGGTGCAGTTGGGGGCTTTGCTACTGCTGATGCTACTGTCTTCTGTGAGTGAGATGGTTAGTGTGGGGGCAATTTTTCCCTTTCTGGGAGCCTTGACTAATGCACAGATGCTATTGAATGCTCCCCATCTCCAACCAGTATTAAACTTATTGCAGATTCAGACCCCAATCCAACTAGTGAGGGCCTTAGCTGTGGGGTTTATTGTCGCCGCAGTATTAGCTAATGGGCTGCGATTGCTGACCCTGCATGTGCGGCTGCGCTTGGCTGCAGCGGTGGGTTCTGATATCAGTAGCCAGGTTTATCACACTACTCTGCGACAGCCCTACAGTTTCCATGTGCAGCACAACAGTAGCGATTTGATGCAGACGGTAACTGGGGATACCACGCTTCTGACTATTAATATCTTGATCCCCTTGGTGGCGTTTTTCACGGATGCCCTGGTTATACCTGCTTTGATGGCGACGCTATTATTCATTGATGGCAACATTGCCCTCTGGACAGGGGTAATTTTGGGGGGAGCCTACACAGTGATTTATCGCACCCGGCAACGCTTACTCAAGCGTAATAGCAAAATTATCGCCGAATCGGGGCAACGGAAAATCAAGGTGGTGCAGGAGGGGATTGGCGGGATTCGGGATGTGCTATTGGGACATTCCCAAGACTTTTTTGAACGGGTGTATCTGCGGGCGGAGGCTGCTTTAAAGCAAGCTACAGCGACTAATTTGATTATTTCCCAGTCCCCCAGATATCTCATAGAGGCTTTGGCATTGTCTGCGATCGCCCTTTTAGCACTGAGTTTAGGTCAAAATGGGGATTTTAGCCAGGCGGTGCCAGTATTAGGTAGTTTAGCCCTGGGGGCGAAACGGTTACTACCGGCTATGCAAGAGGCTTTTGCATCTGTGGCAAAAATTCAGGGGTCGCGGGCGGCGTTAACGCGGGTGTTAGTGGCCTTAGAACGACCCATTGAGCCACTGCTGGGAACGACTGTTTCCAGTCCCTTGGGGTTGGAACAGGAACTACGGTTTGATGGGGTATGGTTTGGTTATCACCAGGAAACACCCTGGGTATTGCGTGATTTTCACCTGCAGATTGCCGCCAAGACCACAGTAGGGTTTGTGGGGAGTACGGGAAGTGGGAAAAGTACCACAGCAGATTTAATTTTGGGACTCTTACAACCAAATAAAGGCACAATTTGGGTAGATGGGTTACCTTTACAAGGTGAGAGGTTACGCCAATGGCAACAGAGTATTGCCCATGTACCCCAGCAGATTTTTCTGAGTGATGGCACTATTGCGGAGAATATTGCTTTTGGGATTCCTCAAGACCAGATTGATTTTGAGCAGGTGCGAAAGGCGACGCGGTTGGCTCAGATTGATGAATTTATAGAGGGATTACCAGCTAAATATGATACCTACGTGGGAGAGCGGGGAATTCGGCTGAGTGGGGGTCAAAGGCAGCGCATAGGCATTGCCCGGGCGCTGTATCGCAATGCCTCGGTGATTGTGTTTGATGAGGCTACCAGTGCTTTAGATAATGCCACGGAAAAGGAAGTGATGGCGGCTATTGAGGGGTTGAGTCATCAGTTGACGGTAATTTTAATTGCCCACCGCTTGAGTACTGTGCAGAGATGCGACTGTATTTTTCAGTTACATCAGGGACAGGTAGTGGCACAGGGTACTTATGAGGAATTGCTGGCTAATAGTAGCAGTTTTCGGACTATGGCTTTGAGTGGTGTGGATGGTGAAGATAATAAATTTACTATGATTACATAACCTCACCCCAGCCCTATGGTTAGTCAAGAGATAGGTGCACAGATGCAATTTAGTGGTGGATTAGGTATCCGTAAAGCAATAACAAACTTTTTTTCTCCCGATAAACAAGTTTATAGAAATTATCAGTTATCAAGATGGCTTCGCACAAAAGGTTATATCCTTTTGGCTAAATTGATTCGTTATCGGCAATCAAGATATGGATGTTATATTTCAGAAAAATCTATTATTCATCCTAGTGTTGAATTTAAACATCCTGTAGGAGTTGTTATTGGTGAGGGAGTAGTCATAGAAGAAAACGTTAAGATATGGCAAAACGTAACAATTGGTAGTCATGGAAAACCAGGATTACCACAAGAATATCCATATATTGAATCTGGAGTAAAAATATTTGCAGGTGCTGTAATTGTGGGAAAAATTAGAGTTGGAAAAAATGCAATTATAGGAGCAAATGCTGTTGTATTAGATGACGTTCCTGAAAATATTGTGGCTGTAGGAGTACCTTACAAGAATAGACACAGTGATGGATTGTAATATTCAACAGAAAGTTTTATTGGCTCCCTATACAACCTGGAAAATAGGAGGTGCTGCGCAATGGTTGGCAGAACCAAATCTTGAAACAGCACCCAACTTGGTAACCTGGGCCTATGAACAGGAAATACCTATTTATTTTCTTGGTCGTGGGTCTAATGTATTGATTGATGATGCTGGACTACCTGGGTTAGTAATATTAACTCGTAACTCCCTCACTGAGTTGAGACGTGATGGAGACTTAATTATTGCTGGGAGTGGTGTATTCTTACCTCAATTGTCTAAATTCGCAGCACGGGAGGGCTTTTCGGGCTTTGAGTTTCTCATTGGTATTCCCGGTACCGTAGGCGGCGCGATCACTATGAATGCTGGGTTGACTGTTTTTCGTCCCCGTGAGATGAGAGCAATTGTGAAAAATTTCGATGTCTTAAATCTGGATGGCACCATTGAAACACTAACAATGGAAGACGTTGATGCTGGTTATCGTCACACCGATTTATTAAATGGAAAGCGCCTAATATTACAAGCTCGTTTTTGCTTACAAGAGGAGGGCGACCCAAATGAGATTCGCCGAAACACGTTTGACCATCTTGCGGAGCGTAAGCGTAAGCAACCGTTAGATAAACCTACTGCAGGGAGCACTTTTAAGTCACATCCCGGGAGTAAGGGGGCTGGATGGTATATCGAACAAGCGGGTCTGAAAGGTTTTCAAATTGGTGCAGCGCGGGTGAGTCCCATGCACGCCAATTGGATTGAAAATTTGGGCGGTGCAACAGCCGCAGATGTTCGTCAATTAATCACACATATTCAAAAGACTGTTGAAGCTGAATTGGGAATTCATTTAGAAACAGAAGTTCGTTTCCTACCTTAAAAAATGACAGAAAACTTAAATAACCTGATTGTTCACCCTTCCCGTTTGGTCGGAGAGGTCAGGGTTAGCGGTGCAAAAAATTCTGCTCTTCGCCTCTTAGCGGCTTCTTTGTTAACGTCGGCTCCGGTTCGACTTAAGAACTACCCAAGCGGTTTACTTGATGCTCGTCTTCATGTTGAGATGCTAACAGCACTGGGTAAAACTTGCCAATTAATCAACCAGAGTGAGCTAGAAATTGTAGAGACTAACCCACCTCGATCAGAGTTGCTTTGGTCAAAACGTTCTATTCGTAACACTTTGCTGATTTTAGGTGCGTTAGTCGGTCGTACAGGTAGGGGTAAAGTACCATTACCTGGAGGCTGTAAGCTAGGCGATCGCAAATATGATATCCATGTTATGGTGCTGGAATCCTTCGGTGCTCATGTCTGGGAAGAAGAAGGAGGCTATCTTTGTGCTGAAGTTCCTAGTCATCAAAACCTCAGGGGAACAGAGATTGTTTTACCTATTCGTTCCACTGGGGCTACTGAAAACAGTATTATAATTGCTTGCCTAGCTGAAGGTATAACCCGCATTTGGGGACCACACATCCGTCCCGAAATTCAGGATCTGATTAAGTTTTTGCGATCCATGGGAGCTAAGATAGAAGTCCGTGGACAAGAAAGCATTATTGTTGAAGGGGTGAATGAATTAGGTAGTACCATCCATGAGGTAATTGCCGACAATGTTGAAGCACTCACCTGGCTAATTGGTTCTGCTGTCACTAATGGAGATGTCGAGATTGTAGACTTTCCCTTTGAACACTTAGAAGTTCCTCTGATTCATCTGCGGGAAAGTGGGGTTCGTTTTTATCGCTTAGATAACCGCCTAATTGTTCGAGGTTCAAGCTGTTATCCCATTGATATCAGTACAGGCCCTTATCCGGGAATTAATTCGGATATGCAACCATTATTTACTGTCTTAGGCGCAATGGCTAAAGGAGAAAGCCGGGTCATTGATCTGAGATTTCCTGGACGCTACGCCTATGCAGAGGAACTGGCCAAAATGGGAATGAATTATGAAGTTAAGGATAATCTTTTGGTCATTCAGGGAGGCAATAAACTTCAGGGAACTGAAGTAACAGCCCTGGATTTAAGAGCCGGTGCCGCCTTGATGATTGCGGGTTTGGTAGCAGATAGCCCAACTAATATTAGCAATGCATGGCAAATTTATCGAGGTTATGATCAGATAAATAAAAAGCTATCTCACCTTGGCGTCAGTATTTTCAGTGAGATGCAACAACATTGAAAATAATTTTTTAGCAATTAGAGTCAATAGACTAATAAAGTTGATAATTTTGCTCCCTTGCACTTAGATGTTGATTGTAATGATATTATAAAAGTTACTCTTTCAGTTTGAATATTATTTAGATCGTTCTATATAACCTAGCAAAGGTAAAATTGAGAAGTGAATCAGACACACAGCAATGAAGTTTTAGATAAACCCCTTGTTAGTATTATTTCGCTTTTTTACAATCGTGCTATTTATGTAAAGCCTTCTGTCGATAGTCTACTAAAGCAGACATATTCAAATGTCGAAATTATTCTGGTAGATGATGGCTCAACAGACAACACTTTAGATGAACTGGCATCTTATCAAGATCCACGAATTCGTCTGCTCACCCACGAAAACAAAGGATTGGTAAGGGCTTTGCGTGGTGCAATTGCTTCTTCTCAAGGAGAATTAATTGCGATTCATGGGTCTGGCGATATTTCTTTACCTGATCGCATAGAGATGCAAGTTGACTTACTGATGAGAAATCCTGATGTTGGGGTTGTGGGCTGTTATATGCGCAATTTTAACATGGTGAAAAATACATGGGAGGTTGTATGCCGAACTATAGCTGAGGATCAACTATCTCAATTAATTAATTATAACCTCTTTAGTCACGGAGAAGTGATGTTTCGGCGCAGCTGCTATGATCAAGTGGGGGGCTATCGTGAATTTTTCGAGTTTGCCCAGGATCACGACCTTTGGTTAAGAATGGCTACAGTCACTCGTTTTGCTATTGTTCCAAAAATCTTATATCAAAGGGAACCAATTGAAGGTTCTGTCAGTTCTGTCAGTAAAGTTCCCTCCAAGGTGAAAAAGCAAACTTATTTGTCGGAGTTTGCCGTTGCTTGCGCCATGACAAGGAGGGATCAAGGCTTTGATCCCCTGGAGAGAGATGGACATAAAGCTTTTGAGAGTTTTGCTAATACTAGCTCGATATTACCAATTCGATTGACAAGTTTAGTATTTTCCTACTTGGTAGGTAAAAAATTTGATGTAGCTAAGGAACTCATGTCAGAAGTGGTTGCTCTCAATCCTTCCCGTTTCAATAAGTTTTATCTAACCGCCATAACATGGTCTCAAAAAAGTACAGTTTTCAGGAAGCCCTTGCTATTTATATTGCGATTGCGCTTAAAGCTAATTCGTATCCTAAAAAGCAATTGAGGTGGTGAAAACCATAATTAATTATACATCGATATTAAGAATATCAAGAAATTTTCTAATCAAATGAAAATAATCCATATTAGCCACTCTGATATACAGGGTGGCGCAGCCCGGGCTGCCTATCGTATCCACCAAGCTCTACGCCTCCATGGACTAGATTCCACTATGGCGGTGAATGTAGCAACCTCCGGTGATTGGACTGTACAGAGTCATAAAACCAAACTCGCCAAGGGATTAGCTCGACTCCGCCCCCAATTGGGGAGCTTACCCCGACAATGGCTGCGAACAGATAACCCCATTCTCCATTCCCCTGCCATTATCCCCTCTACCTGGTCTGATCGCCTGAATTGCACAGATGCAGATGTGTTACACCTGCACTGGGTGAATGGTGAAATGTTGTCAATCCCTGACATTACTAAACTGGGTAAGCCCGTAGTGTGGACTCTCCATGATATGTGGGCTTTCTGTGGAGCAGAACATTACACCGAAGAATTCCGGTGGTGTCAGGGCTACTGGAAAGATAACCGCCCCAGTTATGAAAGTGGGTTTGACCTCAACCGCTGGACATGGAACCGGAAGCGTAAACACTGGCAAAAACCTCTGCAAATCGTTACCCCCAGTCAATGGTTGGCAGATTGTGTGACCAAAAGTGCCTTAATGGCTGATTGGCCAGTTAGGGTAGTGCCAAACACCATTAACACCGATATTTGGCAACCCTTTGAGAAAAACCTAGCGCGAAAACTCTTGCATCTCCCTCTTGATGTTCCCTTGCTGTTATTTGGTGCCTTAAACGGTAGTCGTGACCCCCGTAAGGGATTTGACCTGTTGCAAGCAGCCCTCAACCATCTACGGGGACAAATGCCTGGATTACAATTAGTCGTGTTCGGGCAACTAGCACCAAAGGAACCCATTGATTTAGGTTTTCCCATTCACTACATGGGGCGTTTGCATGATGAACTCAGTCTACGTATTCTTTATAGTGCGGCTGATGTCATGATAATTCCTTCCCGCCAAGATAACTTACCTAATACCGGCTTGGAAGCTCACGCCTGTGGAACCCCAGTGATTGCCTTTAATACCTGTGGGCTACCTGATATTGTAGAACATCTCAAAACTGGATATTTAGCCAAAGCCTTTGATACCACTGATTTGGCTCACGGTATACAGTGGCTTTTATCTGACTTCTCACGACTGATGACCCTTGGACTGGCGGCACGACAACGCGCAGTTGACAAATGGTCTGTAAAGGTGGTGGCTGATGCATATCAAAATGTTTATAATTCTGTTTTAGTTAATAAGTAATATTATTGCCCATACCAGAAACTCATGTAACATCTGAGTTGGAATCAGCATATATTCAGCCAAAAAAAATTGCGATCACCCTGAAAAATATGACTTAACCAAGGGCGATCGCCCTGAAAAACATCCTTTAACCAAGCGCGATCGCCCTGAAAAATATGACTTAACCAAGCGCGATCGCCCTGAAAAATATGACTTAACTAACAGCTGACGGGGATCGATATATTTATTTAATAACTTTTAATTGAATGCCTAGAAAAATTCGAGAACTAAAGGCAATGTTGTTAAAAGCCGGATTTATCCAACGGACTGGTAAAGGTAGTCACACAATCTGGATTCACGAAAAAATGCCAGATATGCCGATTACAATTGCAGGTAAGGATGGTGACGATGCTAAAATCTATTTAGAGAAACTTAAACAAAGACTCGCAAGACTAGAAGAATTGCAATGAATTCACATTATAGTATGATTATTTTCTGGTCTCAAGAGGATAACTGCTATGTAGTCCACCTCCCTGACTTCCCTTTTCAAGACATCCACACCCACGGTAATACTTATGAGGAAGCAGCCAAACATGGCCAGCAAGTGATTGACAGTTATCTTCAGCTTTACCAAGAAAATAACCAACCTCTACCCCAGGCTAAAAACCCCTGGGAATATATTCAGGTAGCATAACCACTCAGGGGCGATCGCCCTAACAAACATCCTTTAACCAAGAGCGATCCGCCCTGACAGACATCCTCTAACTGGGAGCGATCCGCCCTTATGATAGATATGACCTGATTAATCAACGAATGGCAGTACACTATCTGCAGGATATTGGTCTTTATGCTCCCTAATTAGATGAATTCGCTATTAGAGAGATTGTAAATGGTAAATATTTTTATTATCAACATGAATATATGAGTAATTTAGAAATTCTAGACCAATGGAAAAACCGCAAAAATAATTATGATAGTCTTAATTCTCAAGACATAAGATTCCTCTCAACCCGCGGAGATTTTCTCAACTTTTTGCTTATTTGGATTCTTTTTACATCTGCAGCACCGTTTACATTTATTTTTGCAGTCCCAAACCACCCTCATAAAATCCTCATCGCTGGTGGACTAGCTTTAACCTCTTTTCTCTTAGTTATCAAGGGTCGAATTATTCTTCCTAACCGAACAATGGTCGGCATCCTCATTGCTCAAGCATTCTTCTTTGTATTTCCCCTTTCTTTCCTCCATGGTGAATTCCATCAAGGGAGTTATATTACAATAAGTATACAGTATATAGCAATACTTTTACTTTACATTTATGTATATAATTTTTATTCAATCCATAAGATGGCGAAGAGTTTCATTTACGTAATAACTCTCATGGCTATTATGGGAACTGCGGCTTTCTTTTTGGGAATAGTAGGGGCAATAGATATAGTTTCAACTCATCAAAATCTTGATACAAGAACAGCTTATAATTTTCTCCTGACATTTAGTAACTCAATTAATCATGTTGGGAGAGCAACTATAATAAGAATTGCAGGTTTCTTTGATGAACCAGGAACTTTTGCTTATTACATTACTTTTGCATTGCTGATTAATAAAATATATGGCTTTTCCAAGAAACTAGAGTGGATAATAATAATAGGAGGAATCTTTACTTTATCCATGGCATTTTATATTACAGTTTCCGTATACTTAATTATTTTTTACGGTAATTTTAAACGACTAAAATATTTTTTGTTAGGATCAATTATCATCGCATCCCTAGGATTTTATGTAAATACTGCTAAATACGATAGTGAAA
This sequence comes from Anabaenopsis arnoldii, assembly GCF_028331025.1. Lineage (NCBI taxonomy): Bacteria > Bacillati > Cyanobacteriota > Cyanophyceae > Nostocales > Nodulariaceae > Anabaenopsis > Anabaenopsis arnoldii. Next base: position 122,184 of record NZ_JAQMUH010000194.1, read on the forward strand.
CTAATTTCACACTATATCGTCTGACCATACAGAGATTTGAACGAGATGAAAGTTCTTCAGAAGGACTAACTGTTGGTGATAACAGATCTGAACTTTTTTCTCTGGCGGCGGAAGCTTTCATGGATTCACCTTTAATTGGACAAGGGCATAGATATCGTGAAGATATAAGTAGTAAGTACTATAATATTTACATGGGGGCTAACCTTTTTGCACCATTGGCAATATATGGAATAGTGGGTACTTTAGTTTCATTTTTAGGTGTCTTCTACTGGACATATCTAGTTTTTAGTCAATCAAACACTGTACATAGAAACCTATTAATATCATGCTGGTTAATTATGGCATTAAACTTTTTACAGAGACCCCATCCTATAGGATTTTTAAACTATTATGTGATAATATTTCTCGTTGATTCAACAAAGTATCGTCTGAAAAATTAATTTTGTTATTTAAACTGGCTAGTAAAGATGACATCATAGCAATATTTAATAGTATCGCTGCAACCATTCTTGGCTGTGAAATTAGGGACAAGTGCCCAATAGCCAAGTAGCAATAAATGGTTTGGGAACACTGTTGATCTATACTTGTTTTGAACAATCTCTTCATGCTCAATTTTATGACCGTGAATTTACTCCGTCTTTGACTCCATAAACTTAGTCCTCAATTATTACAAATAAATTTCGTTCTTCTATGCAGAAAAATCATAAAATATTAATTATTGGTTGGTTTAAGTTCCCATTTGGAAGTGCTGCAGCATCAAGAATAAGGACTTTGGCTAAGGGATTGAACGAAAATGGTTTTGAAGTGTTTGTTGTAACAACTGCGCGTATACCTTTGCGGAATGAAGACCACACAGATACCGGGGAACTATCTTGGCAAAATATCAAATACGAAACTGAAAACTGTTACGAGAATGATGGTAGAAAATTATCGCTTATCCAACGCATTTGGAAATACTTGCAAGCTATTTACAAAAGCTGGGTCAGGGTTTATAAATTAATACACACTGCCCAAGTTGACAGCATCATGATTTATGGCAGAAGTGTAATATCTTATTTGCCTGTGGTCATGCTGGCACGTTTTTATGGTGTTCCACTATTTTACGATATGGTGGAGTGGTTCCCCCCTAGCCAATTTAAAGGCGGGCTGATTAATCCTATGTTTTATGACGATTGGTTAGGACGTTATTTACCGCTTTTGGGTTCTCAAGGTGTAATTTCCATCACCCATTATATTTCAGAAAAGTACATTCGTCACCAAATTCCTTGCTTGATTCTTCCTAGTATTTTTGATTATTCTCTCAGTCAGCAACTAAAACCCCCAGATACAGAAATTAAAGATAAACAGTTTGTTGTACTTTATGCAGGTACTTGTAAACTTGGTGATGGATTTGAAAACTTATTAGATGCAGTCAAAATAGCCTTTTCCAAAGGGTGTCCTATTCGTTTAGACGTTTTGGGCACAGATGGTTTATCAGGACCTGCGGCAAAACAACGCCAGATTTGCGAACAAGATGAAATTTTACGTTTTCGTGTACGTTTCTTGGGGAGAGTAAGTGATGAAAATTACCTTTCTACACTTTGTTCTGCCAATTGCTTAGTGTTACCTCGTCCTGATTGCCAAACTGTCAACGCTGCATTTCCCACTAGACTACCTGAGTTTCTTTCAACAGGGCGTCCAGTGTTAACTACCAATGTTCCAGATGTTCCCCGATATTTGGATGCCGGAATCCATGCAGAGATTGTATCAGCAGACACATCAAATGCTTTAGCCTATGGAATTATAAGATTATGGCAATATCCGGAGCGTGCATTACAGATTGGGATTGCAGGTCAAAGGCGAGGTCGTGAAGTATTTGATTACCATCACCATATGACCAAATTATCTGAATTTATCACTAAATTCAGATAAGAGTCGAAAGTCTGGGTTTAGATCGGCAAGTCAGTCTACCGGGATTGGTGGGTAACCCCATCCTTTTATCCTATAGATTGCTGGTATTAGCTATTTTAGCGGTGACAAATTATTACAATATGGCTAATAGGCTTGATATCCCACTACTCAATCGTACCCATGTGATTAAACTTACTCTTATCATCACCGGACTTAACACTGGCGGAGCAGAAATGATGCTGCTCAAACTTCTAGAGCGGTTATCACCAGAATTTACCCCTCAAGTCATATCCCTAACTGATATTGGTGCGATCGGTAAACGCATTCAAGCCCTAGGTATTCCCGTCACAGCCTTGGGTATGAGTCGCACAATTCCCAATCCCTTGGCTTTACTCAAGCTAGTCAAGTTATTAAAACACAGTCAACCTGATATAGTTCATACCTGGATGTATCATGCTGACTTACTGGGGGGATTGGCCGCTCCTATGGCTGGAGTGTCAAAGGTAATTTGGAATATTCGCCATAGTGACCTATCCAAAGAAAAGAATAAAGCCACTACTCGATTGGTTGCAGGATTATGTGCGCGACTATCCCCAATTATTCCCCATCGCATTCAGTGCTGTTCTGCTATAGCGAAGGATATTCATACATCACTTGGTTATGCTCCAGATAAATTCATAGTCACACCGAACGGTTTTGATCTAGAAAGATTTCAGCCCAACCCAAACTTGCGTGAATCTGTACGACAAGAGTTAGGAATTGCAGCCGATACACCTTTGGTGGGTGTGATTGCTCGCTTTGACCCCCAGAAGAATCATACAGGCTTTTTTGCAGCTGCTGGCTATCTACATCAAAAAAGACCAGATGCCCATTTCTTGCTGGCGGGAAGTGGTATTGATACTGATAATTCTGTACTGATGCAAGCCATCGACAAGGCTCAAGTCAGCCACGTCACCCATTTGTTAGGTCTGCGTCAAGATATTCCCCGGCTCATGGCTTCCCTGGATGTTTTAGTTTCCCCTTCTTCCTATGGCGAAGGCTTTCCCAATGTTTTGGGTGAAGCCATGGGGTGTGGTGTTCCTTGTGTTGTCACCGATGTGGGGGACTCAGGCTATATTGTTGGGGAGACAGGTAAAGTTGTTGATCCTAATGACATGATCAGTTTAGCTGAGGCTCTCGACTCCTTACTCAGTCTCCCAAGTTCCCAGCGTCTCACCCTGGGGGAACATGCTCGCCATCGGATTCAGGAAAACTTTGAAATTAATCATGTGGTGAGGCTTTATGAGTCACTGTATCAAGAACTTTACACTTTAAAACTAAAGGTTAGTAAATGAACGATAATGTTTAGGTTATTATTGCTTTGAGGTTAGATATTCAATGAACTCTAATTATTAGGTTGCTTGGCATCATGATTAATACAACAAATATTACAAAATTTATGGAGTGGTGGTTGTTATCTGAAAAACTTTCAGATGACAACCAACGTATATTTGACAAATATTATTACTCCTACAAGCGTAATTTCGGCAAATATATTGCTAAACATTATGGAAATCAAGTCAAAGAAATAGAAGATACTTTATCAAGTTTCAAAGGAAGACCGAGGATATTGGAGGTCGGCTGTGGCTGTGGTACAGAGTCATTATGGTTTGCTATAAAAGGTGCTTCAGTATTAGGTATTGACTTAAGTGAACCACGTTTAAATGTTGCTAGAGAACGTTTACGTATTCTTAGAGATAATGTGAAATTTGAAATTGATGCAGATTTTAAATTTGCTAATATTTTTGACTTGAATGTTGGGTCAAATACCATTGATGTAATATGGATGGAACAGGCATTTCATCATATTGAACCGCGAGAAAACCTACCGGCTATCTGTTTTGATATATTAAAGCCTGGAGGATACATAATCATTTCAGAGGGGAATGGTTGGAATCCACTAATTCAATTATCCCTGTTCCGTCAGCGAGGTTTTAAGACCATAAAACGTTTTACTGATAACCATGGCATAGAGCATGTGTATGGCAACGAGCGCATTACTACGCCTGGTATTCTGGCTAGACTGTTCAAAAATAATGGGTTTGAGGTAGTTTCAAAAAGATACTTCAGGATTTTGCCAGATTTACCTGGTGCTGAAGGTTATGCATGGCTAGAAAAATTGGTTCCACCATGGTTTGCAATCGCTTTTACTCATTACAATATCGTCTTGCGAAAAAAGTAGTACTCAACTCATGTAAACATAAGTAATTCAAAAGCTACAAAAATAATAAATCTAGTGATTTGATCAAAAAATAAAATGATTGCATTTGCGTACTTGGTGCTATATTAGTCTTCCTGTAGCTTTAGCCCCACAGATATAGTAGGCTTTGATATCAACCGCAATATAGCATCAATAATCTCAAAGCAGCAATTGACACCACCAAAGAAGTAGAGAGCGATTCCCCTGACCATAGTTGAGATTTTTACCATCTGAGGGATTGATAGGGGTTTTATTCCTAGGATAATATAATAGAGGCGATCGCTCCTTTGAGACTGAAAAAGAAGAAGCAGTTAAACACCTCTCTCAATAGGAATCAATTTTAAAGTGCTAAAATCTGACTAGAAAAAGAGCTAAGTTAAATCATCCTCAGCTATGGAAGAACTCCTAGAATTAAAAGGTTTGTTGCTTCAAGGTGATATTTCTGGGGCGCTAGCCATTGTTGAAGACTTAGAAGAAATGAGTCGGGATGACAAAATCAACAATATTCGTAGTTACACAGTTATACTGCTACTGCACTTAATTAAGCGACAGGCAGAAAAGCGTACCACGCGCTCCTGGGATGTTTCTATTCGCAATAGTGTCAGAGAAATTAGGGAAAAAAATAAGCGGCGCAAAGCAGGGGGACATTATTTAAACCCAGAAGATTTACTTCAAATCCTAGAGGTTGCTTACCCCATGGCTATTGATCAAGCCTCTCTGGAAGTAGAAGGGGGACGTTACGAAACCGAAGAGTTAGAAAACCTGGTGAATCAACAGGAAATTATCAATCACGCCCTGGCTTTGATTGACCCCACAGCCAACAGCAACACCTGAATAGTTTTCACCAACTACGCTATAATACCGAAGTATAAACTAATTGAGAGATATACAGTAGATGAGCTAGATGACCCTAACCTATGGAAGAACTCTTAGAATTAAAAGGCTTGTTGCTTCAAGGTGATATTTCTGGGGCGCTAGCCATTGTGGAAGACTTGGAAGAAATGAGCAGAGACGACAAAATCAATAATATTTGTAGTCATGGGAAAATTCTGCTCCTGCATCTGATTAAACAACAGGCTGAAAATAGGACTACACGTTCTTGGGATGTTTCTATTCGTAACTCGGCTCTGGAGATTCAAAGGAAAAATAAACGGCGCAAAGCAGGAGGGTATTATCTCCAACCTCCAGAACTGCGCCTGTGTCTAGAAGACAGTTACGAACAAGCCCTCAATGCTGCATCCTTGGAAGTAGCAGAGGGGATTTACGATATAGAAACATTAGAGAAGATGGTTGATCGCCAGGAAATTATTGATCTGGGATTAGCTCTGATTTTAGCTGAAAAGTAATGGTGATTGTGAACCGGTTGTAATGTAAACTAAGTGCCATGATGTAAATACAAATATACTGAGTGTTAAAATTTATTTGTACAATGGAAGGCGATCGCACAAGTACGTTACTAAGAAATGTCAGAGGGCGATCGCTTACCTGTCCACTAGCTTGAATATCAGATGAGCATCCATAAATGAGAAGCGATCGCCTTGATTAAGTTCTAATAACCCTGGGTGAAAGTAATAGTTCCATGTTGAACTGGTGGAATAGCAGAATTTATCTCATCTAGTCATCGGTTTTACCTATACTTACCCCCGGTAAGAACTATGAGTATGTGGTTTCCATCACTTAGAAACAATTGATGAATTGTTACCAAAATTTGTTTAGTTAAACATCTAAACCCTAGGATGCCAATAAAAAAATTATGAAAATCTTAGTTACAGGTGCTGCAGGCTTTATTGGCTTCCACCTGAGCCAGCGACTATTAAACCGCGGTGACGAGGTTATAGGACTCGATAACCTGAATAACTACTATGACGTTTCCCTCAAACAAGCTCGCCTCGCTCAACTGCAATCAGAGCAGCTATTCACCTTTACTCAACTGGACTTAGCGGATCAAGAGGGAATCAACAACCTATTTACAACACATCAATTTGATGTAGTTGTCAACCTCGCAGCCCAAGCTGGGGTGAGGTATTCTCTCCAAAATCCCCACGCCTATATTAACAGTAATATTCTGGGATTCACCAACATCTTAGAAGGTTGTCGTCACTCCCAAGTCAAACATTTAGTATTTGCCTCCTCCAGTTCTGTCTATGGAGCCAACACTAAAATACCCTTTTCCGTCCATGATAATGTAGACCACCCGATTAGTTTATATGCTGCCAGTAAAAAAGCCAACGAGCTAATGGCACATACTTACAGCCACCTCTACGGCTTACCCACCACCGGACTACGCTTTTTTACCGTTTATGGACCATGGGGAAGGCCGGACATGGCGTACTTTTTATTTACCAAAGCCATTTTATCAGGTCAACCCATTGATGTATTCAATTATGGTAAAATGAAACGTGATTTTACTTACATTGATGATATTATCGAAGGGGTGGTAAGAGTTATCGATACTATTCCCCAAGGTAATCCTCATTGGTCGGGGGATAAACCTGACCCAGGGACTAGTAAAGCACCTTATAAAATATATAACATTGGTAATAACAATCCCGTGGAGTTGTTACATTTCATTGAGGTTATAGAAAACTGCTTGGGGATGAAGGCGCAAAAGAATATGTTGCCTCTGCAACCCGGAGATGTAACCATGACCTATGCTGATGTTGATGATTTAATTGCAGATGTGGGGTTTAAACCCGCCACTCCCATTGACGTGGGTATCAGGCGTTTTATCGATTGGTATAGCAATTATTATCAGGTATAAATTAAATAGAAGTTTGAAAACACAATCTTAGTTAATAGGTCAAGGCCAAAGATACCCGACTTCTGAACACAATCTTGTTATCTGATCACAAGTGCTGATAGAAGTCGGGGATCTAAACTCAGAATCAGATGAAGAACTTTGTATATCTGGCTTTTCAGTGCTTCTAAGACCTAACTGAATACTACTTACCAACCTTAATAATGAGAATCTTATATATAATCACCCGCGCAGATACAGTTGGGGGTGTACAAGTTCATGTGCGTGACTTGAGTAAGGCCTTACAAGCTGATGGACATCAAGTCCTAGTTATTACTGGAATGCCGGGACTTTACACGGACGACCTATACACCAACAATATAGACTTTCGTGCTTGTACAACATTTCACAAACAGATTAAGCCCTTTCAAGACTGGCAGACCCTGCGGTTTTTCCTCCAAACTATTAAACAATTCCGCCCCGATATTATTAGCAGCCATTCCAGTAAAGCAGGAATTTTGGGGCGTTTAGCCGGGAAAATAACCAAAACTCCTTGCTTGTTCACAGCCCACGGTTGGGCTTTTACTGAAGGTGTTCCTCAACCTACCCGCAAAATTTATCAAATCATTGAGCGATTGGCAGAACCATTGTCCAATCAAATTATCTGTGTGTCTGACCACGACCGATATATCGGGTTAAAAACCGGTATGAACCCCAAGCGACTTAAAACCATTCACAATGGTATGCCAGATATTTCCCCATCCCTGAGGTCGAACCCCGCTGATAGTGAGCCAGTGAAAATTGTCATGGTAGCCCGGTTTGATAAACAAAAAGATCACTACACCTTGCTCCAAGCCTTTCAAAGAGTATCCGGTGCTCAACTCAACTTGGTGGGAGATGGACCTGGACTAGATAATATCAAAAACCTCGCTGTTAAATTAGGTCTTTCCCAAACAGTAAACTTTCTGGGCTTCCGCCAAGATATTGCTCAAGTCTTAGCTCAAGCCCAAATATTTGCCCTAATCTCCCATTGGGAAGGCTTTCCCCTAACTATTATTGAAGCCATGCGGGCGGGACTACCAGTGATTGCTTCCGATGTTGGTGGAGCAGCAGAAGCTATTGATGAAGGAGTTTCTGGTTTCACCATCCCTCGCGGTGATGTGCACACCTTGGAAGACCGACTCAAGCAACTAATAAAAAATGCGGAATTACGTTACAAAATGGGAACCGCAGCCCGACAAAGATATGAACAGGAATTTACCTTTGATCATATGTTTACTCAAACTTACCAGACCTATGAAAACGTATTACTCAAATCTAAATCTCAGGGATAAATAACTTATCTTATATTATGAAAACATTATTAACAGGAGCCACAGGACTCACCGGTGGACTACTCCTGCAAAAAATTGCCACCCTTCATCCTGGCTCGGAAATCAGTTGCTTAGTTCGTCCTAGCAGTAACCGCGATCTCATAAACTCCCTAAATCTCAAACTTACCTATCACCAAGGCGACAGCGCTAACCCCAATACATGGGACACAGTTCTATCCCAAGCAGCTTTTACAACCATTATTCATTTAGTCCAACTGCGCCAGATTCCTACCCTCCTCGATAGCTTGAATAAATTCCAGCAAACTCCGCGATTAATCATCATTGGTACAACAGGGGTTTACTCTCAATACAACCAATATTCAGCTGAGTATAAACAAGCAGAACAAGTTCTATCCCAGTATGGTGGGTCTTATTGCTTGCTACGCCCAACCATGATTTATGGTTCTCCCAAAGACAAAAACCTACACAAGCTGATCAAGTTTTGCCATCGGTATCAATTCTTTCCTGTCTTCGGTAAGGGCAATAATCTCCTACAACCAGTCCATACTGAGGACTTAGCCCAAGCTCTCCTCGATGTTTGGCAATCCCCACATATCCAGGGAGCCTACGACCTCTCTGGGGAAACCATTCTCACCTTTCGAGACCTGCTCAAACTCCTAAGCAAACTCATGGGTAAACCTGTATATCAGCTTTCTCTACCTTTTAGCATGGGTATTACTTTAGCTACTCTCCTAGAGAAAACCCTGGGTAGACGTTCCCCGGTGAGACGGGAACAAATTCTGCGACTCCAAGAAGATAAAGCCTATCCTTACGCAGCAGCTACACGAGACTTTGGTTTTACGCCCCGCTCATTAGAAACAGGTCTGAGAGAAGAAATCGCCCTGATGCGGGCACAAGGGATTATTTAAACTCATTACCTGGTGTTTGGACAACTGGAATTTACAGCATCCCTCCTAGGCAAAAGCCCAACGCCTCTGTAAAAGATCCTTGACTTCTATCAGCACTTGTGATCGCATGAGAAGATTATCAGCAGAAGTCGGGGATCTGACTAGTTGCAATTACAGATTATACTAGCAAATATTAACCATTAATTTTATACAAAGATTTATAAATTACACCCCATGCATCTACTTGCTTTAACTTAGACATCTAAAATCTAATACCAATTTCATACCAAGTGATTTACCTCATATTCATTCCCCTGAGCTTCCTGCTTAGTTGTCTGTTGGTCTATCTGATCAAAAATCAACTTAGCGCCCATCTCATAGATATTCCCAATGAGCGCAGTTCCCACACTCAACCTACCCCCAGAGGGGGCGGACTGGGTTTTGTAGCCTCCTTTTTCATTGTCAGTTGGTGCTTTTCCTGGCTATTTACCCCCAATACTCTCAGTACAGCCCAGATCAACGTTAGCCATATCTGGTTAGTACTCCTACCTCTGACAGTGGTTGGCTTACTGGATGACCGTTGGCAAATTCCAGCTAGGCTGAGATACTTAGTACAGATAGTTGCAGCCAGTATTGCCATATCTTTCTTTGGGATCTTTCCTCAACCCTGGTTAACCAACCTCGGTCCGGTTGGTATTACAGTCGCTATCCTTCTCACCCTCGTGGGTATGACCGCCCTGATTAACTTCTACAACTTCATGGATGGTTTAGATGGTCTAGTAGCGGGGGTAACCATGATTCAACTGAGTTTGATAGCACTGATGGGAAATCAACCTCTGTGGGTGCTGCTGATAGCTGCTCTAGCGGGATTTTTGTACTGGAACTGGTCCCCCGCCAAGATATTTATGGGAGATGTAGGGAGTACTGTCTTAGGGGCTACAGTAGCCATAGCCCTATTCAATTATTCCCATGATGGCTCTGTTGTGCAAGCATGGTCAGCCTTAACCATCACCTTACCTATTGCTGGAGACGCTATTTATACCTTAATTTGCAGGTTAAAGCGCCGGGAAAATATTTTTAAAGCCCATCGCACTCACCTATATCAACGTTTACACCAAGCCGGATGGAATCACTCCCAGGTCGCCATTAGCTATATGATATTTACCAGTGCCATAGGCCTGAACATTTATCTGTTCGCTAGTGTTGGAGCCTGGATAAACTTACTCATAACAATAGCCGCGATCGCCTTTCTGGAAATGTATTTAAAGCAACTTACTACAGATTCTCGTGAGAAGGTATTGACAAAAGATGTAAAAGATGATATGTGAAGCGGTTGTTTATTCTGCAATTGATATAGGGTGAAATAATAGGCGATCGCCTTTAACACTACCCTGGGGGCGATCGCTGCTCTGAAAAAAGATGAAAACAGATAAGCTATTTTACCGCATATTCCTAACTCAACCAGGTATCCTTGCCGAACTGATACCAGGAATCCCTCCAGACTGTGAGTTTGAATACTCCGACCCTGTGATTAAGGTAGAGGAATTTCGCCACGATGGGGTATTAACTCCCATAGGGGAGGACATCAACCTACCCAGAGTGATGAAAACAGACAAGCTATTTTACCGTATATTCCTAACTCAAAAGAGCCTACTGGCTGAACTGATACCGGGAATTCCTCCAGACTGTGAGTTTGACTACTCCGCCCCAGTGATTAAGGCAGAGGAATTTCGCTACGATGGGGTTTTAACTCCCATAGGGGACGACCTCAACCTACCCATAGTATTTGTGGAAGCGCAAATGGAACCAGATAAAGGTTTTTATGGGCGCTACTTTGCCTCAGTCCACTCATACTTGAAAGAATACAACATCAGCAGACCATGGCGGGGACTAATCATCCTCAAATCCCGTGGTCATGAACTGGGGTCAGAAATACCTTATGGAGATTTAGAGAAAAAAGTACAGAGACTTTACCTGGAAGACTTGCTGTCAGAAACAGACCTAAGTCCTAACCTGGGAATATTACAGTTAATCGTTCTCCCTCAAAACCGGGTAGGTGAAGCAGCCCAAAAACTACTGCAAAATGTAGAGAACAAAACACAATTCACACAAAGACTAGACTTGATAGAGGCTATACTAGTAAGCAAATTCCCCCAAATCAGTCCAGAGGAAATATTGAAGATGTTAGACCTGAAAACAGCAGATATTACCCAGACAAGATTCTATCGGGATGTGTTTCAACTAGGAGCTAAGGAAGGTAAAGCCGAAGGTAAAGCCGAAGGTAAAGCCGAAGGTAGACAGGAGGGTGAAGCCCAGCTAATTATCCGTCTGTTGAAGCGTCGCTGTGGAGTATTTTCACCCAACCAAGAAGCTCAAATCCGTTCCTTAGACCTGAATCAACTGGAGTCCCTAGGGGAAGCCCTCCTAGACTTTACTGCCATTGCTGACCTAGAAGCTTGGTTAAATGGTACACATCAGGAAAAATAGGAATATTACTGTTAAATACACTGGTGCTGGTGCGATCGCCTACCTATACTGGTTGGTGCTAGTGCGATCGCCTTTAACACTACCACGGGTGCGATATAGAAGTAATTTTACCAAAAATTAAAACTACCCTAACCACATTTAACCGGTGGCTAGAATCTCAGGTCAAGGTGAGATAAACGGATATCTGGGGAAAATTATCTCAGATGAAAAATTTGCCTCTAACATAGGCATATAGCTGAAATCTCATCCATGGATTATGCTCAAACCTCTGCGCCTATTTACCCTAGCTGGTTGCTTGGGAATGTTCACCATAGCCACCGCTATCCCCCTGCGTCTAGCCATAGCACTTCAACAAAACCCCCAGCCCCAAGCCATCTTGATGCTCAGTGGGGACAGCAGCAGAGCCAAATTCACCCGAGAAATGGCTCAAGAATTCCCTGACCTTCCCATCTGGGTCTCCGTGGGCGACCCGGAAATCCGCAGCATCTTAGGCGGACTTGACAACCAAGGGCTACAGGGAGGCGATCGCATCCAGTACGACAACCGCGCCACAGATACAGTTACTAATTTTACCACCATGGTTGCACCTTTGCAACAAAATAATATTCGCCACGTCTATCTCGTCACCTCAGACTACCATATGCCCCGCTCCCAGGCGATCGCCACTATCGTTTTTGGTAGTCAGGGAATCGCCTTTACTCCCGTCCCCGTCCCCTCCCAAAGCTCTCGGCGAGAAGCTCGCCCCCGTATCGCTAGGGACATAGGGCGCTCAGTGCTGTGGTTAGTTACCGGGCGCACCGGAGCCAGTTACAATCCCCGCTTGCAATCGGCGAGAGGGAATAGCAGATCATAACTGTGTAAATTTACTAATATATCCCCCAAATATCCCCGACTCCTGGTAATGTACAAGTGTTACGAGAAGTCGGGGATTTGATTATTAATACTTAATTTATACCAAATTTAATTTCCAAACTGTTTGATCACACTTTCACATACATAATTATGCGAATAACATATTTTCTGCTTAGTGTTTTGAAAAAAACTGTTTTTATCAAAAATATTGCCCATTTTCTCAAGACTTCCTCAAGAACCAAAAAGCATCTGATTCTCTATTTAACTGACTCTCTACTATTTTTATTGGCAATTTATATTGCATTTTGCATAAATTCCCAGAGTTTATTTCCTTTGGATATGCTGGGTAAACATCTCGCTTTGATTATTCTGCTGATTCCCGGAAAAATCCTGTTATTTTCCCTACTGGGAATGTACAAAAATGTCCTCAAGTACAGTGAATTTGCCTTTTTATACACAGCATTCAAATCAGTTATCCTGGGACAAGGAGGATTGATCATCCTGGATTTGATTTTCCGGGTCAATTTCCTCCCCATCTCTGTTCAGATATTAGATACTTTAATCACACTAATTTTAATAGTCACAGTCAGACTCATAGCCCGATGGCTGTTATATGGTTTGAGTTCCCCCCTGAGATTAAAACAGCACTCTCAACCCAATGGTAGTGTAGCAGATAGCAAGCAACTCCTGGAACCAGTAATTATCTATGGAGCCGGACAAGCTGGATTTCAACTATCCCAAGCACTTGCTCAGGATAACAACTTTGAGATTATAGCCTTTGTGGACGACAATTCACAACTATGGAAACATGCGATTAATGGCATTCAGGTTTATAGCCCTGATAAGTTGGAATATCTAATTAACAAGTACCAGGTGCAGCTAGTACTCTTAGCAATTCCATCAGCTACCCCCAAAAGAAAGCAAAAAATTGTTGCGGAACTCAAAGCTCTAGATTTAGAAGTCAAAACGGTACCCACCCTAGCAGAAATCATATCTGGTAAAGTCTCCATCGATCAGGTACGTCAAATTAATATAGGCGATATTTTAGGACGTGAGGAAGTTCTACCAGATCCCAACTTACTGCGAGTCAACATCACAAATAAATCTGTTTTAGTCACGGGTGCGGGTGGTTCTATTGGCTCAGAACTCTGTCGCCAAATTGCTCAACAACAACCCCGCCACCTGGTTCTATATGAATTAAATGAATTTGCACTATACAGCATTGAGATAGAGTTACGAGAAACCTACCCTAATTTATGTTGTTCTGCTTGTCTAGGCTCAGTAACTGATGCCGAACGTCTCAAACAGGTAATTACAGAATATGATGTTGATACTTTATATCATGCTGCGGCTTACAAACACGTTCCTTTAGTGGAAATGAACCCAGCCCAAGGAGTGATTAACAACATTTACGGTACACTAGTAGCTACCCGCACGGCCAATGAGTGTAAAGTTGAGACTTTTGTTTTAATTTCTACCGATAAGGCTGTACGTCCCACCAGTGTGATGGGAACAACCAAACGAGTGGCTGAGTTGATTTTGCAAGCTTTATCAAAACAGCCGGACACTTACACTCGTTTGATTATGGTGCGGTTTGGTAATGTCTTAAATAGTACTGGTTCAGTCGTACCCCGATTTCAGCGGCAAATTTTGCAGCGACAACCGATTACTATTACCCATCCCGAAATTACTCGCTATTTTATGTCCATTCCCGAAGCAGCTCGCCTGGTCATTCAAGCGGGCGCTCTGGGGGATGGGGGGGAGGTTTTCCTCTTGGATATGGGGGAACCGGTGAAAATTTACGATCTGGCGGTGCAAATGGTGAAACTCAGTGGTCTAGTTTTAGGGAAGGACATTGAGATTAAGATCACAGGGTTGCGTCCAGGGGAAAAGCTCTATGAAGAGCTGTTGATTCAAGAAGACAATGTTCAAAGAACTATACATCCAAAAATTTATGCCGCCCAGGAAGCAATGATACCTTGGACAAAGCTAGAGCCATATCTGCATCAGCTATTCTTAGCAGCCCAAACAGAAGACAGAGATACTCTCTTATCTCTGCTGAAAGTGCTGGTTCCTGAATATTGCCCTCCACAGTTATCATCGCAACTAATGAGTAAATCTGCGTAGGTTTCTGCATGGTTTGATAGGTAAGGGGGCGATAGATTAATTTAATACTGCTGTTGAGGGAGCATCGCCCCTTGGTTCACAAAAAAAATGGAGAGTTAACTGCCGGTTAGCTCCTTCTGGTCTTGTCCTGGTAAGCTAATGGTAACTACTCTTCTCTTTTCTTCTTCGGCTTTAGGCATAGTGAGACATAAAACACCATTTCTAAAATCTGCTTGTACTTGATCGTTCTGAATGCGAGATGGTAGGGGTATTATCCTTTGAAATCTGCCATAGCGAAATTCTGAACGACGCATCCCTGTTTTTTCTTCTTTGATTTCAGATTTACGCTCACCCGTGACGGAAACTGTATCTGCGGCGACTTTAACATCTAAGTCCTGGGGTGAAATCCCGGGAATTTCCATCCGCAGGGTGACTTGCTCCGGGGTTTCGTCAATTTCTGCTGGGGGTACAAATGTTAAGCGATCGCTCAGGATATCCCCAGTTTCACTCGGTCCGGCAATTTGATCAAGGAGACGATTCATCTGGCGTTGCATGGTTTCTATTTCTCTAAAAGGTTCCCAGCGACTTAATACCATAATTTTTAGCTCCAATTAATTACATGAGTGAGTGAGTCACAGCAAAGATTGGGGATGTGAGCACAGGGTAAAAACCGGTTTTCTAAAGACCAGAGGGAAAAGTTTCGGGTGCGTCTCCCATTTCCCAGGTAGGAACGCGGTCTAGAGGTTGAACCCCCTTGGTATCATCAAGCTGTAAATCCCTGTTCTTGAATGAGTCGCTTGGTAATTTCTGCCCGTTGCTGGTAAAATTCATGGGTACAGTAGGAGGCTTCGCCAATTAAGTTCAGCAATGGGTCGTAGTCTTGCGCAGCGTCGGTTAAGGGGTGGGCGTACCCACGCACCCCATCGACTATGTTGGTGATAGTTGCATCAAGCATAGGAATTAATCTTTGAAAATTCTGGCTCACAACCCCAGGGATAGGGTTTTACACCTGGTAGATTTAGGCTGTAACTAAGTTAAGCTTAAAAGTCTTGACTGCTGATTCCATCTGGCTCAGGGTGGATGATACTAGATATATAGTTCTCTGTGTGGGAGGAGTTATTTAGTTGCTCTGGTGAATAAATGTAAAACCATAAATCAAAGCTTTGAGGAGGCTAAACAAGAAAATAGGTTCAGGGTTTTTGAAGGGTTTCCTATCAAAAGTGTACATTTTGGGTTAAATAAATCAGAAAATTTGGGGATGACAGATAGCTGAAACTGTTCGGTGTGTTCCCCGTTCCCTATTCCCTGTTCCCAACCCTAGTTAGGAATCAGTTGTAAAATCACATCCATGTCTGATCAAGTTTGGTTATCACATCTGCAAAAACACCGGGCGATCGCCGTTATCCGCGCCTCAGATATGCAATTAGCTGCCAAAATGGCTATGGCGGTCGCCTCTGGGGGAATGCAGTTAATTGAAATTACCTGGAATAGCCATCGCCCCGGGGAATTAATTAGTCAATTACGGGCAGAATTACCAAACTGTGTAATTGGTACTGGTACCCTGTTCAATGTCCAGCAACTGCAAGAGGCGATCGCCTGTGGGGCGCAATTTCTCTTTACTCCCCATGTTGATGTGGCGATGATTCAAGCCGCACTAGCCAAAAATGTCCCCATTATTCCTGGTGCTTTGACCCCCACAGAAATAGTCACCGCTTGGAGTCACGGAGCTAGCTGTGTCAAGGTGTTTCCCGTGCAAGCTGTGGGCGGGGTCAACTACATTAAAAGTTTACAAGGTCCACTCGGTCATATTCCCTTAATTCCCACTGGGGGAGTCACCCCCGACAATGCAGAGGATTTTATCCAAGCCGGGGCGATCGCTGTGGGCTTGAGCGGTCAATTATTCCCATCATCACTGGTAAAATCTGGCAATTGGCAGGCGATCGCCTGCCACGCCCATCAACTCATGGAGCGATTGAATAATCGTACCCTATAATACCTTAATGTTAGCATTCTAGCACAGAAAAAATCACAAGTCAAATGCCAACTATATAATAGTTGTTCTAGTTGTTCAATTACCCGTCCGTTGCTGTATTATTGGTGTGCAATGTCTGAGTTAATTTTGTTTTGGCATCGTCGTGATTTACGTATTTCCGATAATACAGGACTAGCTGCGGCTAGGGAGCGGAGCGCCAAAATAGTAGGGGTATTTTGCCTTGACCCCCAGATTCTGGAACGAGACGATATTGCCCCCGCCAGAGTAACATACATGATTGGCTGTTTACAAGCACTGCAACAAAGATATACTCAAGTAGGTAGCCAATTATTAATAATTCATAACAACCCCATCCGGGCCATACCAGCCTTAGCAGTGGCCTTAAAAGCCAAAGCCGTATTTTGGAACTCAGACGTAGAGCCTTATTCCCAAACCAGGGATCGGGAGGTGATGTCTGCGCTCAAACAACAAGGTATTGAATGTCAGCAAACTTGGGACCAATTGCTGCACCCACCGGAAGAGATTCGTACAGGTGCGAAAACTCCTTACACTGTTTATACTCCTTTTTGGAGAAATTGGAGCAGCAGACCCAAGGCGCAGCCAGTAGCAACCCTAGAAAATGCCCTAGGATTAACAGAGACTGAGGCAGAAACTGCCAAACAAGTAGGGGTAATTGAATTGCCCTCAGCCCAAGACCTAGGATATATTTGGGAGCAAGAATTAATTATTCAACCAGGAGAAGCCCCCGCACAGGCACAGTTAGAGCAATTTACTAATTATCATATCACAAAATACCAAGAACAGCGTAACTTGCCTGGAATTGATGGCACATCTAGACTGAGTGCGGCTTTGAAACTTGGAGCTATTGGCATTCGTACAGTGTGGCAAGCCACCTTAGAGGCTGCAGAACATAGCCACAGCGAAGAAGCAGAAAATAGTATCCGCACATGGCAACAGGAATTAGCCTGGCGGGAGTTTTATCAACACGCCATGTATAACTTCCCCGAATTAGCTTCAGGTGCTTACCGCGACACCTTCAAAAACTTTCCCTGGCGGAATAACCAAGAACATTTTCAGGCTTGGTGTGAAGGTAAAACCGGCTATCCTATTGTAGATGCAGCCATGCGGCAATTAAATCAAACTGGCTGGATGCATAACCGGTGTCGGATGATTGTCGCCAGTTTTTTAACCAAAGATTTAATTATCAATCCCCAATGGGGAGAAAAATACTTTATGCAGAAACTCATCGACGGTGATTTATCTGCAAATAATGGCGGATGGCAATGGAGCGCCTCTAGTGGTATGGATCCCAAGCCCTTAAGAATTTTTAACCCAGCCAGTCAAGCCCAAAAATTTGATGGAGACGGAGAATATATTCGCCAATGGGTATCAGAACTCCGGTCGGTAGACTCAGAATATTTAGTCACAGGCAAAATTCCACCTTTAGAATTACAAGCCTGTGGTTATCCCGCCCCAATTGTAGATCATAAAGTACAACAAGCTGTATTTAAGCAGATGTATCAACAGCAAAAGGCTTGATTGACAATCCCCACGCCTAACATCGGGGGTTGTGGTAAGAGCTTATACATCAACCCCCAAAAATCATTAATTCTATGAAGAAATGATGAAATTTTGAGCATATAGAGATTTAGGCTACCAATACGCTACACTAAGAAAGTACAACAATTGTACAAATAAATACAAAATAATATGAATGATCAAGTCTACGAGGTATTTGAAGCTATCGAATTTAAAGCCAAACTACTGGCTCAATGCTGGAATAATTTTCACATAGAAATCTGCCAGCACTTACCAGAGACATATCTACCGGAAATAGAAAAACTGTCACATAACCTGGAAACAGCCTTAAATCAACTGGTGAATGAACTGCGTTATCCCACTCTTACCCTAGCTACCACAGGAACCACCAGCAGCGGTAAAAGCACCTTAGTTAATTTACTCTGCGGAGCGGAAATTGTACCAGTAGCGGTGAGTGAAATGAGTGCTGGTACTGTGACTATTGAATACAATCCACAAAAGTCTTTAGTCATCTATGAAACCCCAGGCGCATTGTGGGAGTGTGGAGAATGGAAGGGTATTACTGAAGAGAAAATTTATCAGCGTCTCTACCAGGCGATGATCACTTATATCGAAAACCGAGAAACACAACCCAACTTAGCTTGTCCACAATCTAAAATTTTTTACCCCATTAGACTTTTAAACGACTCCCAATGGGAACTACCACAAGGTACCACTGTCAGAATTCTGGATTTACCCGGTTTAGCTTACGTGGGTGATGAGGGTAACGCTAATGTGATTAAACAGTGTCGCGAGGCTCTGTGTATAGTCACCTATAACAGCGCAGAGACAGATTCCCAAAAAGTACATAGTTTACTACAAGAAGTAGTACAGCAGGTCAAAGATTTAGGCGGTTCTCCCGCGAGAATGCTATTTACTTTGAATCGAATCGATGTTTTCCGCACCGATAAAAACTGGCCAGAAACAGAAAATCGCTTTTGTGAAAGCACCATAGCTAATATTAAAAGGGAGTTAACCCAGCAGCTAAGGGAATACTCAGAGGAAATCGAAAATTTAGAAGTAGTCAAATTAAGTACATGGCCCGCCTTGTTATCCCTGCAAATGCAAAGTTTTGATACTATTTACAGCGGTGAAGCGTGTAAAAAGGCGGATAACTATTTTAGTGTATTAATTGAAGATATATTAGAAGATTTGCCCCGGAACACTCAAAAATGGTCTGTTCACGACAAAAACAGAGTGGCGCAAGCATTATGGCAAAAATCCTATGGACAGGAATTTCACGATAACTTAAGAAAACATATTAATCAACATTTCCCTCAGTTAGTCATCCCTCAAATCATAGAACGGTTTAATATAGCTGCTGGAAATGCTGTGAGAGAGTGGTCTTTACAAACAACAACCGCTATTGTTAATAGTTCTGAGGAACAATATCAACAAGAGTGCGAAAAGATATCACAAACCAGGTCAGCGCTACAGTCATTACTTGAAGAAAGTGATGCACAGCTTAAAAAACCCTGCGAAGACCTAGAAATAAAAGTTAAACAGGTTTCAGCAGGGGAATCAACAGAAGACCTAGTTAATCACATCAAAAAGGTAATTGGGGAACTGCAAGCACAGGCACCTTATAATCAATTAGGAGAGAAATTATTCCCCATATACGGATGCTTCCCGGAATTGAACAAGGGAATTAACCAAGTATTAGAAGCAGTTGCAAAGTCTTTAGAAACCGGAAAGGTAGATTTAGACACTCCCAACTTGAAACGAGCCAATGTATTAAGCGTGAATTTACTCTCAAAAAATTTACAGCGTTTAATTAACTTGGGTTATACAGGTTCCCTAGCTAAAGAAGGCAAAAATATGGAAGCGAGGACAGAAGCACAGAAAAAAGGACTCCAACAGATCAATGAGGGACTAAATGAACTAGCTATACATTTAAACGTTATTTTGCAAGATGTATTAAAGCAAGTTTCCCAACAGGTGGTAGAGAGAATTTACAATTCAGTTTCTGAATTATTCCGTTGTCATTTGGCTTATATTGAAGAAAATGCCAATAATCAAGCCCCCCATATAGCCATCAAATTCCCAGAAGGACAACTGATTAAAGTTGACGCTAACCAATTGACATTTAATTTCTGCTTTCAAGCTGGTTTTCCTATTCATCAAGGAACTTGGGAAGAAGAAATCAAGGTAGAAAAAAAAGAAAGACTCTGGTATACTCTATGGATATGGGAAAAAACTTTTTATGAAACTGAATATCAAACCCGTTCTAGTGATAATGCGGCAATACCTAGTGTAGAAGATTTGCTGACCAGTTGGATTATTCAGTCGAAACAGCAAGAAGCAGAAATAGTCAATAAAATCGCCACTTGGTTAATCACACAAATTAATTGTTTAAAAAAAACCGTATCTCAAATTCAGAATGATATTATTGACCGTTATCAAGCCAGACTGGATAAAGCACACCAAGAAACTACTCTAGATTATGAAAAACAAAGAAATATCTGGGTACCTATGCAGGAAAAAGCTCAAAACCTCTCTGAAGATTTTGATAGCTTAGGACAAAGTTGGAATGTGAAAAGTTGATTTTGCATATAAATTCAAATACAATCATATGCACCCATCAAAATTAAAAGAACTATATCAACAATATCAACAAGTGTATGCTCAGGAGTATGATCATATCAAGGGTCAGAAAGTGGGAGTTTTATATGCGGTAATTTACCGTATCCTTGATTCAGATAAAACACAAGCTGATCAAATTTGTCAAGATTTGGGAATTGAAGGTAACTCTAAGTTGAAAGATGATTTATATATGTTAGGTAATTTGATAAAAAACAACTTATTAAATAGTAGCAAAAATACTTCGCAGAGTCCAAGCGGAGAGCAAATGATTAATGAAGACTTGTACTTCATTATTATTATTATTGCCTTGGGAATTTTATTAGTTTATTTATTTCTAAAAAATAGAGAAAACACACAGTTACCATTAAAATCTCCGATTGCTCCAACCCCTGCTACTCCCCCAAAAAAGAGTGAATCTGCATCTTTATGTCTGGTTGTACCAGCATCAGTAGCGAGAAAATTTACCAACAATAACCCTATTAATCAAGCTGACATCAAGGACTTGATAGGTAATGCTTCCTATTTTCTGTGTACTAATGATCAAAAAGCTGATAGCGTCCAGGAGAACCTAGATTTAACCGACGAGAAGATCACAGATATAAGTGAACAAAGAGAAGTTTACATCAGAATTAACATTGCTGATGGACAAGACATGATCGGGAAGCAAATCTCATACACTTTAAAAAGTAATCTACCTGCTCATGGTCAAGGGGTGATCCGCAAAATAGCTTGTATTAAATATTTATCTGTGTTGGGTTTAGAAGAATTTAACAGGATTTAAAGGATTTGCCAAAATGGATTGGAAAACAGCATCTTCCTACTATGAAACTCGTCTGAGCGATGCTTTAAATATTCAAAGACACGCTTTGAGTTTAGCTAATTTACCCCAAGCACAAGTTCCTACTAAATTAATAGAAACTCTGATCCAAGAAGCAGAACCCACCCGTCGTCAGTTGGAAAGACTGCAAAAACGGGAGTTCCGGATTGCGGTTGTGGGGTTAGAAAAAGCCGGAAAAAGTACCTTTGTCAATGCTTGGTTAGAATGTGACTTACTCCCAGCAAAGGGAGGAAGATGTACATTTACCACTACACAAATTTACTCCGTTGCAAATGAGTCTGAACAACGACTAGAGGTACAAGCTAAAACCGAAGCTGAATTTACCAACTTACTCACGGAACTAGAAAAAGCCAACGCAAAGGAAGACCTGAATACTATCCACGCTAATCAAGTAACTTTACAGCAAGTGAGGAGGGAAGGCGATCGCACTTTTCCATTTACCAGACTAGAAGATATTAAAGAACTGTTAAAAAAGTATGTAGCTGATGAAAGATACGCTCATGCTGTGTTAGAGGCTAGACTTTATACTAACAAACTTGCACAAGCTGAAGGAATTGTTTTTTATGATGTTCCCGGTTTAGATTCAGGTTTAGCAAAACACGTTGATGAAGCACAGGAAATGTTATCAGACTGTGACGCTGTGATTTTGGTACAGCGCTTTACTAGTCTGAGAGAGAAGGAATTAGAAATCATCAAATTTACAGAACTAGGGGATAAAAACGTCACCGTTGCTGATAAACTGTTTGTATTTCTCAGTCGCATTGATTCTATAGCTAGTCCTGAAGCACTAGAAACCCATATCCAAGAAGCATCTCAAGACTGGTCAAAACGGGCGAACTTACCTAGTCAACGTCTTGTTTCTGGTTCTGCTGGTGCATATTTGATTTTAAATAATATAGCAGGATCACAGACTAAATTAGAAATTGGTGACCCCAGTATGATTGCAGCTCATTTACAGCGATTAACTGGGATTACCGATGCAGAAAGTCTCAAAACCAATGCTACTGGTATCCCAGCTATTAAAGAGAAAATTTTTAATTATATTAATCATGAGCGTGTGAATATTTTAAAGAAACGGTGTGAAGCTTCTCTGAATAAAATCATTAGCACCTCTGAACAAATTTATCATCTAGTCGGTCAGAAGCACCCGGAAAATACTGAGGAGGCAAAATTATTTGCAGAAAATAATCGACGAGTTTTATTTGCAGAATGGTGGAATCAAAAATGGTTAAGCATTAAAGCTGATTTACAACAATATTATGAAGATTATGTATCTAGAAACACATTAGAGAATTTAACTACTGACTCCTTACCCAAAATAGAAAAATTCCGCCAAAGATATCTGCAAGTTGTCAACAGCGAAATGCAGAAACTGCGGGAGGAAACATTGCGAAAGAAAGATACTATTTTTTTGGCTAATTCCAATCCAGAATTTGACCGCATGAAAGCTAATTTTGCTTGGCGTGATGATTTATATATTGATATTACCAGGGTGTTATCAACAATTGCCCATGAACTTGCTCTAGAATTAAAGAATGAAGCATTAAAGTTAGTGGAATACATGACCACTTTATTATGGGGAAGTGATCAAGTTAAAGCTAGATTAATTGAAAATTCCGAAGCTTATTTTTTATCTAAGTTAGAAAATAGTTTAAGTGTGTTATTTTTACGCTTTGCGCGTCCAGTAGCAGAGGTGTTAATTCGCGGTCCAGTTAACAGTGATACCCGCAATAAAATTGTGAAAAGTTTGGGAGTAGATATTGAGATTGTTGATAACTATTATACTGGCTTGGAACCAGGTTATAGTGTTTTGAAAAGATATGTAAAGTATGGTGCTGATTTGCTGTTTAACCCGGAAACTCGCCAACAGGTGTTAGGGGTGACAGAGGTAACACTATCAAAATCTGGGATGACGGAACCTATTGTACCACAAGAAGCCGTAAGTTTTGAAGTGGAAAGTGATATTAATGCCTTTGAAGAATACTTATGTGCGGCAATTTTTGATGCAGCCAGTTTTGAGTCCTATTGTGTTCAAGAACTCAAGGGATTAGTTGATAGTTTCAGAGATAAACAAGGTACTTGGACAGGGGTGGCTATTAATGAATGGTTACAAGGAAACCCATTACTTTTAGCCGAAATTCCCCAGAGTTTGCAAGGAACAACATCTGATTTAGAAGTGAGTGAAAGATTAAGACAGTTATCTATTGCCTTAAAAAGGAGCAGTTGGGAAGAAGTGCTAAAAGCAAGTTAGCAGTTTTTTTGGTAAAATGTTATACTATTCATTGAATCATGACTGTAAACAATTATATCACAACTCCAGATGAATTCAAAGTTAAATATACAGGAAATGGCGATCGCGATCGCCGCGCAGAAAAACAACCCCACCATTTTAACCCCAGACTTTCTCAAATACAGTGGTATTGTACCCAGTGAGTGGGAATTAGCCAAAGCGCCAATATTGACCAACAGTGCAGCCCAGGTTACCTTTCAAAATGGGATTACAGTCATAGCAGACTTAAATCGGATTATTTTCGCACAACCTTTGTCCGTACAAGGACAACCGCAAGTAGTACAAATTCCAGCCATTGCTCATAAATATATTCAGACCCTACCACAAGTAAACTACAAAGGCATAAGTATCACCTTTCGGGGTCATGCGCCATTTGATAACCAAGAAAATGGAACGCGGGAATATATATACAGAACCCTGTTAAATTCCGGACCATGGCTAGAATACGGTACAACGCCAGTACAAGCGTCTCTGAAGTTTATGTACAATCAACCAGGGGTACAAATGAATCTAGACATTAACGAAGCACTCCTGCAATTAGCAGAGCAAACCTCACAAAAGGTTGTATTATTTACCGCTAATTGCTTACACCCCATCAACCCAGAAGACGAAAAACAGGGTTTAACAGCTTTAGCTAAAATCATCGATAACTGGGAAACAGACCTGAAGATGTATCAGGAAGTTGTGAATAACAAGTTCTTACAACCGCTGGATAATGTAATTCAGTTTCATCTCTAACTAAACTCGCCTAATTCCCCAAGGCTTTATAGCCTGGGGATGCAATGGTGAGCATTTAAACGCAACATCCTTGAAATATTTTTTAGTGACTACATTAATATTTGAGATTCCAGGAATATTTAGCATAGGTACTCAAAAAGTTTTATATTGCGAATAGCTACTTATTTACAAGAAAAATATTGTAGTCACTAATACAATTTGTCAGGTGCAGCATTCATGAAGTTTATGAGAAGATCAGCGTTAATTTTAGCGATCGCTCCCCTAATATTTGCTATTACCGCTTGTAACAACCCAGAAGGAACAACAAACACAGCCAACAATCCCGGAACACAAACAACTCGTAATCGTTGGGATAGCATCAAAAGTCGTGGTCAGCTAATTTGTGGTGTCAGTGGACAAATCCCAGGGTTTAGCTTTGTGGAAACTGACGGTAAGTATAGTGGTATCGACGTGGATATCTGCCGAGCGATCGCATCTGCTTTATTTGACAACCCAGATGCAGTAGAATTTCGCAATCTGAGCGCCCAAGAGCGATTTACCGCAGTCCAGACAGGGGAAGTAGACGTTCTCAGCCGTAACACCACCTGGACTCTCAGCCGCGCTACTTCCATCGGTCTAGAATTTGCCCCCGTTGTCTTTTACGATGGTCAAGCCATCATGGTGCGCAAAAATAGTGGAATTAATTCCTTGACAGATATGAAAGACAAAACCATCTGTGTTCAAAATGGAACCACTACGGAGCAAAATTTAGCAGACCAAATGCGGAAACGAAACATCACCTACAAGCCCATCGTCTTTGAAGATATTAATGTGACTTTTGCCACTTATGCTGAAAAGCGTTGTGATGGGATTACAGCTGATCGTTCTGCCTTAGTCTCTCGGCGAACCACTCTACCCAATCCAGAAGATAACGTCCTTCTGGATGAAATAATTTCCTCAGAACCCCTAGCACCAGCGGTTGCTAAAGGTGACTCTGTATTAGCTAGTGCAGTGACCTGGGTAGTTTATTCCCTGATTAAAGCCGAAGAGTTGGGGATTAATTCCCAAAATGTGGAACAATTGGCTACTAGTAACGACCCAGATATTAAACGCTTTTTAGGCACAGAAGGCAACCTGGGAGAAGGACTAGGTTTAACAAACGACTTCGCCGCCAGGATAGTCAAACAGGTCGGGAACTATGCCGAAATTTACGATCGCAATCTGGGCCCAAATACTAACCTGAATCTCCCTCGCAGTCAAAATCAACTATGGACAAAGGGCGGATTACTCTATTCGCCGCCGTTTCGGTAAAGGGGAAAATCACTCATGGCTAATCCCAAACCACCTATATGGCGAGATTATCGGTTTTGGAATATTGTAGCACAACTGATGGCTGTATTGTTAGCAGCAGTTATGGTGATGATTCTGTGGGGTAATCTCCACCGCAATTTGCAGCAATTAGGCATTCAGTTAGGATTTGATTTTCTCCAGCAGCAAGCCTCTTTTGGGATTGGTGAAAGCCTACTGAATTACCAACCAACTGATACCTACACTTACGCTTTGTGGGTAGGATTAGTGAACTCATTGCGGGTGGCGATTTTAGGTATTTTCTTCACGACCATTGTAGGGATTAGTGCCGGGATAGCGAGTTTTTCTGATAACTGGCTATTGCGAAAGATTACGAGTATTTACGTAGAGATTTTTCGCAATACACCTTTACTGCTGCAATTATTATTTTGGTACTTTGCTGTATTTTTAGGTTTTCCCACAAGAGAGGAGAAAATTTCCCTCTGGGGATTTTTGGGACTCAGCCAAGATGGACTAGAACTGCCTTGGTTTACTTTATCTCCAGAGTTTTCAGCTTTATTGCTGGGTTTGGTGTTTTTCACTGGTGCGTTTATTGCCGAAATCGTTCGCGGGGGTATTCAATCAGTACCAAAAGGGCAATGGGAAGCAGCGCGATCGCTAGGACTTCCACCATTATTAATTATGCGTCTGGTCATATTTCCCCAAGCCTTGCGGGTAATTCTTCCGCCACTGACCAGTCAGTATTTAAACTTAACTAAAAATTCCAGTTTAGCGATCGCCATCGGCTACCCGGATCTTTATTTTGTGGCCTCTACCACCTTTAACCAAACCGGGAGAGCCGTAGAAGTAATGTTGCTACTGATATTGACATATCTCACCCTAAGTTTAACTATTTCCCTAACAATGAACTTATTCAACCGCCAAGTGCAGATCAAATAAGTAGGGTGCAGGGAGTAGGAAGCAATGACTAATGACCAATGACCACTATAGCAGTAACCACAAGTGTTAGGACATTTCCCCATTCCCTGTTCCCTGTTCCCTTAAAACCACAATTATGATGTTCTAACGTGTATGCGTAGTGCTATAACTAATGACTAAATTGACTTGGTTACGTAAAAACCTCTTTAGTAGCTGGTATAACAGCTTATTAACTGTTATCTGCTTATTACTGTTGTTTTGGACGGTATGGGGATTACTGAATTGGGCAATTACTCAAGCACAATGGGCAGTGATTTGGGTGAATTTACGTTTATTTTTAGTCGGTAGATTTCCTCAAGCCTTATACTGGCGAGTTTGGATTGTCCTGGCGATCGCTTCCACCTTCAGTGCGATCACTGTGGGTGTATTCTTTAGTAAACAACAGTTGACAAAGCGCCAAGCTGCATATGCCTTGATTGCGGGATTCTTGTGCCTGATTTTCCCCTGGGATTTGACATCCCGCCTGTGGTTGCTGTTGATTGCAGTTTTGCTCGTTACAGGTTTTTGGTTAGGAGGTAAATTTCATCAACTAATAGCACCTTGGCTTTCTCTAATATGGTTGTTGTCCTTCCCCGTAATTCTGTGGCTAATTGGCGGTGGATTTGGCTTACAACCGGTATCTACCAACCTTTGGAACGGTTTATTACTAACATTACTCATGGCAGTGGTTAGTATAATACTTTCCTTTCCCATTGGTGTTTTACTAGCATTAGGACGCACCAGTTATTTGCCTGTAGTGCGTTGGTTTTGCATCTGCTACATTGAAATTGTGAGAGGACTACCGCTAATTGGAATTTTGTTCTTAGCCCAAGTCATGTTGCCATTATTTCTGCCCACAGATTTGCGTTTAGATCGGTTATTGCGAGGAGTTGCGGGACTAGTATTATTTAGTGCTGCTTACATGGCAGAAAACGTGCGTGGCGGACTGCAAGCGATCCCAATTGGACAAATCGAAGCAGCAAAAGCATTAGGACTGAATACACCTTTAGTAGTAATTTTAATTATTCTCCCCCAAGCTTTACGGGCGGTGATTCCAGCAATAGTTGGTCAGTTTATTGGCTTATTTAAAGACACTTCCCTATTATCTCTGGTGGGATTGGTAGAACTCACGGGTATTTCCCGTTCTATTTTGGCGCAGCCCCAATTTCTGGGACGCTATGCAGAAGTTTATTTATTTATTGGATTAATTTACTGGATATTTTGTTACTTGATGTCCTTAGCCTCTAGACGATTAGAAAGACAATTAAATAATTAGTCAATAAAGCAATATTACTAATGATTCCCAATTTAGAGCCTATGTCAGAGTTACAACCAATAATTGTTGCTGAAGATGTTCACAAATGGTACGGTAAATTTCATGCTCTCCAGGGCGTGAGTTTAGATGTCAATCGTGGAGAAGTGGTAGTTTTGATGGGGCCTTCTGGTTCTGGTAAGTCAACCTTTATCCGCACATTTAACGCTTTAGAAACATACCAACAGGGAAAAATTATCATTGACGGTATTACCCTTAGCCATGACTTGCAAAATATTGAAATGATTCGCCGAGAAGTCGGGATGGTCTTTCAGCAGTTTAATTTATTTCCCCATTTAACAGTACTGCAAAATATTTCTTTAGCTCCCATTTGGGTGCGGCGGTTGACAAGGCCAAAAGCTGAAGAATTAGCCATGCAACTCCTAGAAAGAGTTGGTATTTTAGCACAAGCGCAGAAATATCCCGGACAATTATCTGGTGGACAGCAACAACGGGTAGCGATCGCCCGTGCTTTAGCGATGAAACCTAAAATTATGCTGTTTGATGAACCCACTTCTGCATTAGATCCAGAGATGGTCAGAGAAGTATTAGATGTAATGCGGAGCCTGGCTAGGGATGGGATGACG
This sequence comes from Anabaenopsis arnoldii, assembly GCF_028331025.1. Taxonomy (NCBI): domain Bacteria; kingdom Bacillati; phylum Cyanobacteriota; class Cyanophyceae; order Nostocales; family Nodulariaceae; genus Anabaenopsis; species Anabaenopsis arnoldii. The sequence continues at coordinate 150,879 of NZ_JAQMUH010000194.1, forward strand.
ATGGTAGTAGTTACCCACGAAGTCGGATTTGCTCGTGAAGTTGCTGACCGAGTAATTCTCATGGATAGTGGTTCCCTGATTGAGTCAGCTACACCTGATGATTTTTTCACCAACCCCAAGGAAGCCCGGACGCGAAAGTTTTTAGCGCAAATTCTCTAGAATCTCTAGGGTTAGGGGGGGGTTGGGTAACTCCTGGTCTGGGATTTCCGGGTCATGGAGAATAATCCGCGCGTCCAGGGCGATTAACTTCTCAGAAGAAGCTAATAAAGGGTTAATGTCAATTTCTTTGATTCTGGGTTGTTCCACAACCAGACGACTAAATACTACCATGAGTTTTTCTAGAGCCGCTATGTCAATACTTTTGCGCCCCCGCACCCCTGTAAGTGCTTGATAGATTTGTGTTTGTTCTATCATCCGCCGCGCCAAGGTAGTATTTAAAGGAGGAAGGGCGATCGCGTAATCTTTAAACACCTCAGCTAACTGACCCCCAGTACCAAACAGTAAAACCGGTCCAAACTGAGCATCTACAGTGCTACCAACAATTAACTCATAACCGGTGGTTTTTACCATCGGTTGCACAGTCACCCCTAAAAAGTCTTTCTCTTCTACTTGCTGACGAATTAAATTATAAGCCTGAGTTACAGCTGTGGAGTCCATTAGGTTTAACTGCACACCTCCCACATCAGTTTTATGGGTAATAGTGTGGGAAAATAACTTTAACACCACGGGATAACCAATAGTTTCGGCGCATTTAACCGCTGCTGCTGGACTATAAGCCACCTCTGTGGGCACTATATTAATACCATAGGCTGCTAAAATCTGCTTTGACTCTAACTCTGTTAAAATCTGGCGTTGGGCTGTTGTAGCCGCTGCAATAGTTGCTTCTACAGTTTTATGGTCTGGCGTTCCAGTGGAAGAATCCGATATTAGGGGGGTTTCATAGATACCACGTAAATTGTAACTCGATTGCCACATATAACAAAACATCCGAGCGGCAGTATCAGGATAGGGGTAAGTGGGAATATGGTGTTTATTTAAAATCATTTGTCCCTCTGCTACCTCTTCTCCTCCCATCCAACTGGCCAGGATGGGAATTGGTTTAGTTTTTACGGTTCGACTCCGCTCACCGACCACAGATGCTTGCTGGATATCCTGGACACAATCCGCCAACATCTGGGCTGTTTGAGTCGGGTCTGTCATTGCTTGGGGGGTGAGGATGACTAATAACCCGTCGCTCTGTGGGGTATTTAAAGCCACTTGTAAGGCTTGGGAGTACCGCTGTGGGTCTGCATCCCCCAGGATATCGATGGGATTACTCACAGAACTATGGGGCGGTAGTATTTTTTGTAACTCTGCTTGAGTTTCCCTGGGTATGGGGGCAATTTCTCCCCCCGCTGCAATTAAAGCATCTGTGGCTAATACCCCCGGACCCCCTGCATTAGTTAAAATTGTCAGCCGTGGTCCAGAAGGGCGGGGTTGTTTTGCTAAGAGTTCCGCCATATTAAATAGGTCAGAAATACTATTGACACGCAAGACCCCACAACGGCGAAAAGCTGCATCTAGCACTTCATCACTCCCCGCTAGAGCACCGGTGTGGGAAGCAGCGGCTTGGGCTGCGGCCGCTGTTCGTCCGGCTTTGATGACAATAATGGGCTTAGTCAGAGCCACTTTCCGAGCCGCACAGAGGAAGGAAGCAGCATCCCCAATGGACTCCATATAAATAATAATACTTTTAGTCTCCGGGTCATCTCCGAGATAATCTATTAAATCTCCCCAACCTATATCAACCATAGAACCTAGGGAGACGAAGGCGCTAAAGCCGACATTTTCCCGGAAACTCCAATCTAAAATGGCAGTACACAGAGCGCCGCTTTGACTAATAAAGCCCACATTTCCCCCACGGGCGATTTTACTAGCAAAGGTAGCATTTAAACCAGTCAGGGGAGCCATGACACCTAGACAGTTAGGGCCAATAATGGGGATTTTACCTTGTGCTTCGGCCTGAATCTGCTGTTCTAAAATGACTCCCTGGGTGCCAATTTCCTTAAAACCGGCGCTGAGGATAATTGCACCTTTAACCCCCGCTGCTAGACATTGCTTGATGATAGCGGGAACTGTGGGGGACGGGGTAGCAATTACTGCTAGGTCTATGGGTTCGGGTACATCAAGGACAGTAGGGTAAGCTTTAATCCCCAAAATACTATGATGTTTGGGGTTAACTGGGAAAACCGTACCCCCAAAGGGGTTACTAATCAAGTTCCACAGTAGGGTACGTCCTACACTCTGTTTTTTCTCACTCGCGCCAATTACTGCTACTGTCTTGGGTTTAAAAATAGCATCTAGGGGGTTTTGCTTTTGAGTTCCCAGGATGTCGTGAGCGTCAATTCTCGGTAGTGAATTTTGCATAGGTAAATTTGAGAAGGGTAGAAATTTTTTCTAATGCGATCGCACATCCAGCTTGAGCGACAGCTGAGAATTTATGGCCGAAATCAACATTAACTGCAGGAATTTTTACCCACCAAGACCGGGGGGAACAACCATAAACCGCCTGGGTAAAAGTCAGAAGAGCGGGAGGGTTACCGGTGTGTGTGGTGATGATGTGGTCGGAGTTGGGTGTAATTAATTCTAGTTCCACTTGAGTGCTGTGGGTGGTCAAACAAGCATCAATAAAAATTGCTAAATCGACATTAGCTAAAATATCGGCTAGTTCTGGGGTGAGTTGGTGAACCGCTAGAGTTTTTACTTGCTCTAACTCCATTGATTGTAAAGCCTGGGCTACCCATATCCCTACACCGTCATCACTGCGTAACTGGTTACCGTAACCAATAATAAGAATCTTTCTTGCTGTCATATAACTAAGAGTTTGTTTGATAGGTTTTTAACGGGTAATTTTTATCTTGGGGAGCAGGGAACAGACAAAAAAACAATATCTGTTGTTAAACGCAAAGGGGCGCAAAGGTACGCAAAGGTACGCAAAGGTTTATTTTTTATGGCTTTGTAACGCTTTCTTTGGTGGCGATCTGCTTACAGTAGCGCTTCGCTATCGCATTTAACATCGCCTCTTGTATCCCCCCACAGATACCTGATTTCTGGAGAAATTATACATAGCTATACTTAATTATGTCAGAAGTCGGGGATCTTGCAGCTACTGCCCGATGGCCATGAAAGAACAGCTTATTAAAATTCCTGAGTGGTAGGATAAAGTCCGGGCGGCGATCGCGTTATTCTCTTGTAAGGATATGTAAGCTGTATTACCATCTCTGGTGATGGCGATCGCCTCTGGTTCTATGTCCTGAGCTAGGGTGGTAGTAATACCGGGGCGACCAGCCGTAATACCACGGTTAATTAATTCTTCCTTGCGACCTTCCCATGGGCTGAAATAAAAAGCCCCGGAAGACTCGCGCCGTGCCTTGGCTTCCAAGTCTATTTGAGTTAGTAGAAAATAGACGGAATTTATGTTTACGACTAATTTAACGCGTTTAAAAGCTGAGTTACAGCCAACCGACCACGGTTCGACTCCGCTCACCGACCACGGTCAACAGCCAAAAGTACATTTGTTTGACTACTGGGTACGCCAAACCTGGTTGACAATTGTCCCATCTGGTGCTATTATTTGCAGATGTAAGGGCATTTGCCCCACTGCATGGGTTGAGCAACTTAAACAAGGGTCAAAGGCTCTAATTCCCGCCTCTACGCGGTTTAACATACCGGGGGAGATTTCCTCGCCGTTGACAAAGTGGCGCGCAATTTGGGCGACTGTCCGATTCATGGCTAAGTTATTTTGACCTGTAGCAATTAATAGGTTCACTCTTTGGAGTAAACCGTTTTCGTCAACTTGATATTCATGAAATAGGGTTCCCCTGGGAGCTTCACTGACTCCTACAGCTGTTAATTGATTCACATCCCCATGGGCGCGCAGTCGGGTTGAAAGTAGGTGGGGGTCATCTAGTAGTTTTTCTATGTGTTCAATTGCTGCTAGGATTTCAATTAAGCGGGCGTAGTGATAGAAAAATGATGAGTTGGGGGTATTTTTAGTTCTGTCTCTAAACTCCCTTAATTCTGCGTCGGCTAAGGGTGTACCAATGTGACTACAGATATTTAACCGGGCTAGGGGTCCGACTCTGTAGATACCACTATTTAAATGACAGTGGTCTGTTTGGTCGGGGTAACCTAGGGGGCGATAGTAGGGAGATTTTAAATAGGAGTCGGGTTGTACTGCTTCCCCAATAAATTGTTGATAGTTGCTGGGGTCTAGTTGGTCGGCGATGATATTCCCCCCACTATCTACAAACCGGATATGTCCGTCGTAGTGTTCCCACAGACCTGCGGAGGTAACTAAACCCATAAATAAGGTGGGGAAGTTGCCAAAGGTTTGGATCTCTTGTTGGTAGTCTGTTAATATTGCTTTGAACCTACGGAGAGCCTCTAAAATTGTAGTGCGTGCTTCGGGGATGCGGTTGTGAATGTGGGTGCGTCCTTCTGGTCGGAGAGCATCGCGCACTCCACCGGGAACGGCCCATGATGGGTGTATTTTCTGTCCTCCTAACTGAGCTATGATTTCTTGTCCAAATTGACGGAGGCGAATTCCCCCCCTGGCTAATTCTGGTTCTGCTGCAATTAAACCAAATATATTCCGGTCTGGGCGATCGCCATCCATTCCCAACAACAAATCTGGGGCGCTCAGGTGAAAGAAACTTAGAGCGTGGGACTGGATAATCTGAGCTAGGTTGATTAACCGCCGCAGCTTTTCGGCTGCGGGGGGGATTTTGACTGTTAAGATGTTATCGCCGGCTTTAGCGGAGGCTAATAGGTGACTAACTGGGCAAATTCCACACACACGGGCTGTAATTCCCGGCATTTCCCAAAAGGGGCGGCCTTCGCAAAATTTCTCAAATCCGCGAAATTCTGTGACATGAAAGCGAGCGTCGCTGACTTGTCCAGTATCATCTAAGTATATACTAATTTTGGCGTGTCCCTCTATGCGGGTTACGGGGTCGATGATAATTTTCTTAGACATGATTTAGACCAGATTTGTTGACGGTTGACGGTTCGACTTCGCTCACCGACCACGGTTGACTGTTGACTGTTGGCTGTGTTTTGCAGTTAACCAAACTTAATCATGTCTCGCCCTGATAGTTGTGGTATTTCACCTTTGAGCAGGGGGTCTAATACGGATTTGATGCGATTAGCGTCAGGGGGACATCCTGGTAAATAAATATCCACAGGGACGACTTGATGTACTGGTACTACCCGGTCTAGTAGGGTGGGGACTATATCAGCATCGGAGGGAATGGCGGGGTAAAGGGGGTTGGCTTCTATGTAACAACGCTGGAGGACTGTTTGCGCGTCTCCCATGGGGTTACGTAAGGCTGTAACGTTACCGGTGACAGCACAATCACCGAAGGATACGAGAATTTGGGAACGCTCTCTGACTTTGTAAATCATTTTGAGGTGTTCTTGGTTAGCGATCGCCCCTTCTACTAAGACAACATCCACACCTAGAGGGTATTCTTTGGTGTCAGCAAAGGGACTGTAAACTAATTCTGCTTGTTTGGCTAGGTCAATTAACCATTCATCTAAATCGAGGAAGGACATATGACAACCAGAGCAACCACCTAACCAAACTGTAGCTAGTTTTAAAAGAGTCATAACTTCTAAGGGGATGGGTGAATTTTTGAGGAGGGGAATTAACAGTCAACGGTTCGACTCCGCTCACCGACCACGGTTAACGGTTCCATTGTTGTTTTTGTCGAGCGGTGACTAGGAATTCCAACACTTGGCGATCGCTTTTCATTTCCCCCACGCTAGAACCCCGATTAAACAGAGCACCGGTGGGACAAGCGTTAACACATTTACCGCAAGAGGTACAACTTGAGGAACTCCCCCAGGGTTGGTTTAAGTCGGTAATTACATGGGAATTTGTTCCCCTCCCCGCCATATCCCAAGTATGGGCTCCTTCAATTTCATCACAAACACGGATGCAGCGAGTACATAAAACACATCTGTTGTGGTCAACGCCGAACAGATGATGGGAAACATCGACGGAGCGAGAGGGGAAATGATAGTTTAACCGCACATGATCCATACCCATCTCAATGGCTAAATCTTGTAATTCACAATTACCATTAGCTACACAAACTGAGCAAATGTGATTACCTTCTGCAAACAACATCTCTACAATGGTGCGCCGATAATTTTGTAGGCGCTGGGTGTGGGTTTGAATTTCCATCCCTTCGGCGACCTTCGTGACACAAGCTGGTAAAAGTTTATTGGTACCAGCAATTTCTACTAAACACAGGCGACAAGCTCCCACATCTGTTACCCCTTCTAGGTGACACAGGGTGGGAATATGAATTCCTGCTTCTTGGGCTGCTTGGAGTATGGTATCTTCTTCACGGGCGCTAATTAATTCTTGATTAATTGTCAAAGTTTTGACAGCCATGTTTAATTTATACCCTTAATTTAAGTAAAAATATTAACTATTTACTTTTCCCCCTTACTAGTGGGGTTTCGCGGACTCTACCCCACCTACTTGATTAATTCCAAATACTCATGACGGAAATAACGTAAGGTGCTAAATACTGGATTGGGGGCGGACTGTCCCAGACCGCACAAGCTGGTATGTTTAACCATGTCGCATAATTCCTCTAGTAGTTCTAAGTCTGTCTGGGTGGCTTTACCTTCACTGATGGCGGTTAATAATTGATACAGCTGTACTGTTCCTACCCGACAGGGAATGCACTTACCGCAGGACTCATCCATACAAAATTCCATAAAGTAGCGGGCTACATCTACCATGTTGGTGGTTTCATCCATGACAATCATCCCCCCTGAACCCATAATTGAACCTAGTTCAATCAGGGATTCATAATCTACTGGTGTATCAAAAGCCGATGCGGGGATACATCCCCCAGAGGGTCCACCGGTTTGTACAGCTTTGACTACACCCCCTTGTGGTACACCACCGCCCATGACTTCAACAATCTGGTTGATGGTGGTTCCCATGGGTACTTCTATTAGACCTGTGTTACGGATTTTGCCGGCTAGGGCGAAAACTTTTGTACCTTTGCTTTTTGCAGTACCGATGCTGGCAAACCATCCAGCCCCATTACGGATAATTGGTGTAATATTAGCGTAGGTTTCGACGTTATTAATTAAGGTGGGGTAACCCCATAACCCTGATTCCGCTGGATAGGGGGGACGGGGGTGGGGAGTCCCCCGTTTACCTTCAATGGAAGCCATGAGGGCTGTTTCTTCACCGCAGACATAAGCTCCCGCACCAATGCGAATATCAATTTTAAAGTCAAAACTGGAGTCAAAAATTTGACTACCTAGTAAACCTAAGCTTTGGGCTTGACGGATGGCGGTTTGTAGGCGATGAATAGCTATAGGATATTCAGCCCGGATGTAGATGTAACCTTGATTGGCTCCTACAGCATAGGCGGCGATCGCCATTCCTTCTAGTACTCGGTGGGGGTCACTTTCCAGAACACTCCGGTCCATAAACGCGCCGGGGTCACCTTCGTCGGCGTTACAGATGACATACTTTGGTACTCCTGGGGATTTAGCCACTGTTCCCCACTTGACCCCGGTGGGGTAACCAGCGCCTCCCCGTCCCCGTAAACCACTGGCGGTGACGGTATCTACTACCTGCTTGGGGGTCATTTCCCGGAGGACATGGTGGAGGGATTGATAACCAGATGCGGCGATATAAGATTGAATACGTTCTGGGTCAACCTTACCGCTATTTTCCAAAACAATGGGCATCTGGGATGTAAAAAATGGGTGATTTAAATCACCTTTTTTAACTGTGGTTTCTTTTCCTCCCAGGGTAGCAATAATTGCGGGTGCATCGTCGGGGGTGACTTGTTGGTACAGGGTGTGGTCATCTACCTGCACTAATGGCCCTTGACAGCACAGGCGCATACAGCCAACTCCACGCACATCTACTGTTTCTGTTAAATTCTCTGCTGTGACTGCTTGTTGTAAACGCTGTTTGACAGTTTGTGAATTAGCAGACAGACAACCGGCCGCTACACAGCAGCGGATTTCTATGGGTTTGCTGGCTGTTTTTTCTTTGTGGGCGATCGCTATTAATTCAGTTAGATCCATCTTTTAACCATCCTTTGATGTGATCCAGAACTAATTCGGGGGTTTGATACCCTATCACTGTTTTATCAAACACTACGGCGGGGGCGATTCCACAAGCACCTAGACATCTGGCGGTTTGCAGTGAAACTTGACCATCTGGGGATGTTTCACCGGGGCGAAGATGTATGGATGTTTCTAAACTTGTGAGGATAGCCTGAGCGCCTTTGACATAGCAAGCGGTACCAGTGCAAACTACACAGGTATGGAGGCCACTAGGTGCAAGGGAAAATAGATGATAAAAGGTGGCGACCCCATAAACCCGACTTGGTGGTAATTTCAGTGCGTGGGCGATATAAATTAAGACATCGTTTTCTAAATAACCAAAAAGTTCCTGTGCTTTATGCAGGATCTCAATTAGGGCATTTTGTTGATACTGATGGCGTTTAATATGCGCTGACAGAATTTTAAATCGCTTATCCCCTTGAGTAGTGGTTGCGGAGTGAGCTTTTGCTGTGTTGTTAGTTTGAACAGCAGAGGTTGGATTCATAATTGCTCTGGCTCCTCTTGGCTGGGATGACCCTAGTGTAACAATCAATCAGGTTGAGACAAAAACAATAAAAAAAATTGTAAGGAAAGTTAATCGGCACTCGCCAGATTGACGATGTAAACTTGATTTATTTGACTGTTGACTGTTGACTGTTGACGGTTGACGGTTGAGGGTTGGGGGTTGACGGTTGACGGTTGAGGGTTGGGGGTTGAGGGTTGGGGGTTGACGGTTGACGGTTGAGGCTTGACAGAAAATAATATGCCCATGTTCTAGCCCGAATGTGTGATGACCATGAAAAAAAGACTTGGTATCCTAACCAGTGGTGGTGACTGTCCCGGACTAAATGCGGTGATTCGAGCAGTGGTGCATCACGCCACCCTGACATATAACTGGGAGGTGGTGGGTATTCCTTATGCAACTAGAGGACTTTTAGACCGTGAAGCTACTCCATTGAGTATACATGGTTTAGACTTGCGTGGTATTGACCCTTTGCTGAATATGGGGGGGACAATTTTGGGTAGTATTAATAAAGGTGATACTCTAGCTCATGTAGAAGAGATTGTTGCTGGATACTATGCTTTAGGATTAGATGCTTTGATTGGCATCGGTGGGGATGGTAGCTTGGCAATTCTCTATCAACTCCAAAGTCAAGGAAACTGGGAATTTATCGGTATTCCTAAAACTATTGATAATGATGTGGGACAGACCCAAAGAGTTGTAGGTTTCGATACGGCGGTAAATACTGTTGTTGATGCGCTCAATCGTTTGACTTTTACTGCTTGTAGTCATGACCGGGTGATGATTGTGGAAGTGATGGGGCGCAATGCGGGACATTTAGCCCTACAATCGGGTATTGCGGGGGGTGCGGATGTGATTTTAATTCCTGAGATTCCCTATTCTATTGGGGGTGTGTGTGAGCATTTAGAACGGCTACGCCACAGGGGACGTAGGTTTGCTATTGTAGTTGTGGCTGAAGGTATTCAAGTGGCTACAGATTCATCTGCTTATACATCCTGTGATAGCGCGGTACCGCTGCGAGTAGAACGCCCTTCGTGTGGTATGGGTCAATATATTGCTGATGAGATTCGCGCCCTCACGCACGATCTTGATGTTCGGGTATCTGTCTTAGGACATATTCAACGCGGTGGTATTCCTTCGGCTTTAGACCGTTTGATAGCTACGGCTTTCGGTAAAGCTGCGGTAGATTTATTAGCTAATGGACAATCTGGGCAGATGGTAGCTTGGCAAAATGGTCAGGTTGTTGCTGTTCCTTTAGAAGCGGTTTTGGCTGAGAGTCCTTGTTTAGTAAATCCTCATAACTTTTTAGTGCAAACAGCGCGATCGCTCGGTACTTACATTGGCCATCACCCATGATTACCAGCAATATTACATCTACGTTTAGCAGTCAGCCAGGGGGTGACAAATCCAACTATCAGATAGTACATCAAATTCCGGGCAGAATCAGATTGCGGACTACCCTAGATTTGGTCTGTGTGCAAGAGTTACTGGAGTCTGATGGTCGGATTTTAGCAGTACGTGTTAATCCCTGGTGCAGTTCTGTGGCAGTTCAATATCAAGTGTCTGATGTTCAGAGTAGTTTAATACCAGACTATATAGTAAGTTTACTGCATAAAGCCAAGAACTATAAAAGTAAAAATATCCGGAAAAAAGCCGATTATCCCCGGCAATTACCAATTTTAGCTACTGTTTTGGCAGTGTTGCGCTTAGGTTTACCTATTCCCAGGGTGATAATTGCTGCTACATTAGCACTGGCAGTTTTACCCATTGCTGAACGGGCTTATACTAGTATTAGCCGGGAAGGAAAGTTAAATATAGATTGTCTAGATTTAATGGCGATCGCCTTAACTTCTATCCAAGGTAATCTGTTAACACCAGCTTTATTAATTATCCTGCATCAAATTGGCGATATGATGCGCGATCGCACAGCCAGGGTTACGGAAAATCGCGCCGCGGACTTATTAAATTCCCTGGGAAATTACGCCTGGGTAAAACAACCGGATGGGGAAATACAACGCCTGTCAATTACCGAGGTACAACCCCAAGATACAGTGATAGTATATCCTGGTGAACAAATCCCCGTCGATGGCAAAATTCTACAGGGGGAAGCGATTATTGACCAACAAAGGCTGACGGGTGAGTCCATGCCGATTTTACGTCAAGTGGGACAAGCAGTTTATGCCTCTACCCTGGTACGGGAAGGAGAAATTTACATCCAAACCCAAGGGGTGGGCGCTGCTACTCGTGCTGGGGCGAGTATAGAATTAGTCAAAAAAGCTCCTGTTCATGATACACGCATGGGTAATTATGCGGCTAACATTGCCGAAAAAGCGGTATTACCAGCCTTGATTTTGGCGGCAATAGTGTTAATTATTACTCGTAACCCGTCCAAAGCTGCATCTATTATCACCTTAGATTTTGTCACCGGGATTCGCGTAGCTCTCCCTACAACTTTCTTAGCAGCTCTACACCACGCTACGAGACATGGTGTCTTGATCCGCAGTGGTGGTGCTCTGGAAAAATTAGCGCAGGTTGATACTCTAGTATTTGATAAAACCGGTACTTTAACTAAGGGTGATGTGGAAGTTGTAGCTGTGGAAACCGTAGATCAAGGTATATCTGCTCACCGTCTGTTAACATTAGCTGCATCTGCAGAACAACATATTACGCACCCAGCAGCTAACGCCCTAGTGACATACGCCCAAGCACAAGGTGTAGAAATTTTACCACGACAAGAATTTGTTTATGAAGTTGGGTTAGGGGTGCGCTGTCTGGTTGATGGTGAACAGGTTATTGTAGGAAGCGATCGCTTTTTGCGTCAGTGTGGTATTTCTCCCCGGCTTTTAAACTACCATATTTCTGCCCATGATTCTTGTCTGTATGTGGGGATTAATCAGGAGTTTCAAGGAATTATCGCCTATACAGACCCCCTGCGTCCAGAAAGTGCGGCAGTAATTAAGAAACTGCACTCTGAATATGGTATGGAAATACATTTACTTACAGGGGATAATCAGCAAAGGGCTATGGCTGTAGCTAAAGAAGCTGATATTTACCCCTCCCTAGTTCATGCTGAAGCGTTCCCAGAACAAAAAGCGGAAATTATCCAGAAAATCCACGCATCGGGTAAAACTGTGGCTTTCACCGGGGATGGTTTAAATGATTCTATTGCTTTAGCCTATGCTGATGTGGCGATTTCCTTTGGCGGAGGTTCTGAAGTAGCTAGAGAAACAGCGGATGTGGTGCTGATGGATGATAATTTGACCAGTTTTATAGAAGCAATTGCGATCGCCCGTGAAACCGCAGCGGTTGTTAAACAAAATATTGGTTTAGTGGTATTCCCTAATTTAGCGGCTTTAGGACTAACTATTACCATAGGGTTGCATCCCTTAGCAGCGACCCTGATTCATAATGGTTCGGCAATTTTAGCTGGATTAAATGGGTTGCGTCCTTTGTGGCACCAAGACCCACCGCGAGAGAAGTAGCACTTAGGCGATCGCGCAGCGCTGCTGTAAGCAGTATGTTAGAATTGGTTGCGGCTAGTGCAGAAATAGACCTAAAATATTTGGATGAATCAGGGGTCATGAAATTTCCCTTAAGAATTTGCTAGGGATGAGGTGGGGCGATTGCAATTTATTAGGGTTATAGGTTACTTTGTATTACTCCTGTTACTTCTTTGATTACATCATTGATAGGAACTAGCCTTCCAACAGTTGTATAATAGCCACCGCCAGATATAAGTGTTTGTGTTGAACGTTCTCTAAAGCGGTTTATATTTTTTATAAACCACTCTTTAGTTAATGGCATTGGTAAGTGATACAAGGTTTTGTTTCCCACAAAGTAATAAAATATCCAATCAGCTTCTGTATACATGAAACATCCAGGTGTTCGCCTTTCTAAATTACTATGAGTTTCAAAGAAAAAGTTACCAGTTGTATGATTGCGATCACCCTTAATTTCTATTAAAACCTTCTGATTTTGAGTTTCCCAAATTAAATCAATATCTCGTTTTTGAAATGATGGATCGTTTTCAACGTTAACTACTTCAATGGTTTCAGGTCGATTTTTTAACCAATTAGTTATATCAGCAGTAGCTACATTGGTTACTTTCAATCCATCATTCATGCTGTAAAACATGGTGTATCCTTTTTTTTAGCTCAAATTACAGCAATAATATCACATCTAATTTCACATCAAATGTAATAAATAATTTAATGGCTCTCCCCTGTGGTAACGTATCTATTCCCCTGTTGGTAACAGGGAGCCTGGGGTTAGAAACCCCTGTCTAATAGCTAAAGTCGGATAAATCCGACTGGAATAGATGACTAGGCTACCCCCTAATGACTGTGATATTTCTGTTCTGGGGACTCTGGGTGATTTCGGTGGTGGTTCTGTCACTGATGGGGGGTAAATTGGGGCGACGGTCAAATATTACCAACCATCCTGTATTTAGATTGAGTCCTGATAAATACTTATCTAATTGTATCAATCCTTGGGGTAAGGGGTCGGGTTTACCCTGTTTCCATACCTTTAATTCCATCCCTAAGACTACATCCCCATAACGCAGACATATATCCATCCTCCCGGAACCTATAGCGTATTCCCGTTCTAAGCTACCACCACCATTAACAACCCGGTGTAAAAATGCCATTAATACTAAGTGGGGGGCTATTTCTGGGTAAGGGGTACTTTTAAATAATGGTTCTCCGTGTTGTCGCCAAAAGTCTAAGAATAAGTCTAATAATTTTTCTGGGATTAATTCACCACTAGGACTCAACCATTCAGGTTCAATCACCCCTAGGGACATAATGGGGGTATAGGCTAAAACTTTAGGTAAAACTTCTCTATAAATCGGGTTGGCAATTTCTAAACCTCTGATGGGATGATAGCGACACAATCCTAAATCTAGGAGAAAACGAATATCATCATTAGGCACATCTGGTAATTCTTCCCCAGCTAACATGGGTTGAATAATCGCCTTAACCCTATCTTCCCGCAGTCGCTCGGCTAAACTATCTAAGTGGGTGTCTTGCCTTTGAATTAGGATATCCTTAGCTTGATTAATTAAATCTACCGTGATAGGGATATTGGTATCTTCTGCTAGGTATTCCGTAACCTGACGGGCGATCGCATTGATTAACCAAGGTTGACCCTGGGTTAAATAGTAGGCGTGGTGAATGGCTTCAGGGGTAAAGATTTGTCCCGTGGCTGTGGTATGTTGTTCATACAGACTTTTGATATCTTTTAAGGTGAAATTACTTAAAGTTAAAGACTCTACCTTGATATTAAAGGGGCTAGAGGTATTTAACCTGTTACTACCACCAGAAGCTACTTTATAATCACGTACATCCCGCATCCCAATTAAGGCTACGCATTGGGGGAACCCCAGGGGACGACGGGGATAACCGGAGCGTAATTGGCGCAGTACAGAAATTAAGGTTTCATCACTTAAAGCGTCAATTTCATCTAAGAATACCACCAGGGGTAAGGGTGAATCAGTTGCCCAAGTGCTTAAAAATGTCGCAATTTGGGAACCAGTACCCACTTCTGGCCATATAGTGGGCTGTAGGTTGGCTGGTAGGTGAAATTTAACCGACTGTTTCCACTCATCTAAAATTGCTCGTTCAGCAGTTCCAGGATCATGGGGAAATACTGCACCCACTTCTAAGGATAGTAAGACGGCGGTGTACTTATCACTGGCTGTCAGTTCCTGTGCTAGGGTGAGCATGGCAGTGGTTTTACCGGTTTGTCTGGGTGCATGGATAACAAAGTAATTGCGCTGTGCAATCAGGCGTTTTAACTCTGGTAACCGTTCGGTGGTGGGTAGGGTATAGTGTATATCCGGTTGACAAGGGCCAGCAGTGTTAAACCATTTAGTCATAAAAGTTTAGGTATAGGTTGATTTGATTATAACTGCCATCATTGTTGACTGTTGACTGTTGACTGTTGACTGACAAAACGCCAGTGCGATCGCTTTTATTAGTTACTCATATCCCCGACTTCTGACTATGATCTTGTCAGGTAGTTATAAATTTTGGTAGAAGTGGGGGATATTGCCCACCTTGACAGATCCCCGACTTCTGGACAAGTTATATGAGATTATGTCAATTATTTAAGAAGTCGGGGATCTTACCCAGCATGATCTTCGAGTTACACAGATCCCCGACTTCTGGACAAGTTATATGAGATTATGCCAATTATTTAAGAAGTCGGGGATCTTACTACATGATTGTTGACTGACAAAACGCCAGTGCGATCGCTGGTGAAACTGCAGCAGTTTAGAGCATTGGGAGCCAGGGGTTATAAACCCCTGTCTGATAGCTAAAGTCGGATAAATCCGACTGGGTATTAACTGTTGACGGTGGTCGGTGAGCGGAGTCGATAGCGATAGCGTGGCGTTAGCCATACCGTTGACGGTTGACGGTTGACGGGTCAGGGTTTAAAAGCTACCAGCACCGGGAGCCAGGGGTTATAAACCCCTGTCTGATAGCTTAAGTCGGATAAATCCGACTGGGTGTTAACTGTTGACGGTGGTCGGTGAGCGGAGTCGAACCGTTGACGGTTGACGGGTCAGGGTTTAAAAGCTACCAGCACCGGGAGCGAGAAACTCCTGTCTAATGCGTAAGTATTAATTCTCACATCAATAATACAAGTAACGGCGATCGCCCCTTGATTGGATATATGGTTTATCTTCTCAAATATCTATTTTTAGATAGATGACAAAATTAGCTAAATAGTATCACTGAGTTATTAGTATTAAAAAAAGTATATTTTACCGATAAAAGTTAAATAATTCTGGTATTTGTTGTAATATGAAGTTTAATTAAGCCTGGTGAATATCTGAATTTTTATACTCCAGATATTCTTTATTTTATCGAGTACTTATAACACCTTAAATCTATGTCTATTGTGCCTATTACTTCCAATGACAACTTTGTCAATGCCATCATCATTAACAGAAATATCATCACCGGTAGTAACGTCGGCTTTACCGGGGAAATAGGGGAACCAGCCCAGCAGGGTGTAATTAACTCTGCTTGGTGGAGTTGGACTGCCCCAGCTACCGCCAACAGAGTTATTATAGATACTATTGGCAGTGATTTTGATACGGTGTTATCTGTATTCACCGGTGATACTGTGGATGGTTTGACATTAGTAGCACAGAATGATGATTTGGGGGTAAATTATAGTGAACAAAGCCGTGTGAGTTTTAACATCACTCCCGGAACTACCTATTACCTAGCGGTGGATGGTTATGGTAGTGAAACAGGCAATATCACCCTCAATGTTTTTCCCTTCAGTAATTACAATACCTCTGGCTCTGCTTATGATGTAGAAGTAGTGGGGAACTACGCCTATGTCGCTGATGGGAATGGAGGATTGCAAATCATCGATATCAGCGACCCCGCTAACCCCACCCGTACCGGGGGTTACAATACCTCTGGCTTGGCTTATGGTGTACAAGTAGTGGGGAACTACGCCTATGTGGCTGGTTATGGTACCGGATTGCAAATCATCGATATCAGCAACCCCGCCACCCCCACCCGCACCGGCGTTTACGATACCTCTGGCTCTGCTTCGGATGTACAAGTAGTGGGGAACTACGCCTATGTCGCTGGTACTTATGGCCGATTGCAAATCATCGATATCAGCAAGCCTGCTAAACCTACCCCCACCGGCGGTTACTATACCTCTGGCGGTGCTTCGGATGTACAAGTAGTGGGGAACTACGCCTATGTCGCTGGTACTTATGGTGCCGGAT
>NZ_JAQMUH010000195.1:0-9696 GCF_028331025.1 Anabaenopsis arnoldii
AGGAAGATTTTATACGGACAATGGTCTTTTAATGGGCTATTTTTCTTACTAAGAATACAGACTTTGTACTGTTTTTCTCCGGTGGTCACCTTGTCCACCTTGTCCACCAAGTCTTGTCCTTGTAAGGGGAGGGGACTGGATTTTATTATTTCGCTGTGTTCGCCAATCCTTCCCAATCCTTCCCAATCCTTCGGTGTGTTCCCTGTTCGGTGTGTTCCCTGTTCCCTCAAACTAAAAAAATTTGTACCTCACGAGTATGGGAAATGATATATACCTAGTTTCGCAACAATCAAATAGGAGACTTATATGTTAAATTACAATACATTACATTGTTTACCTTCTTCAGCAGAATTACCAGATTCAGACGATACCCCAGTGGATAACGAACTACAAATTTTAATTCCCAATTTATTATTAGCGATCCTAGTCAATATTTGGCAAAAGCGAGATGATTGGTTTTTTGGGATTAATATGGGAATTTATTATACAGGAAGTAAACCTGCCATAGTCCCAGATGCCTTTTTAAGTTTGGGAGTGGAACGCTTTGTTGGTGAAAATGGACGTTCTAGTTATGTACTTTGGGAAGAAGATGGTATTCCTCCAATTTTAGCCTTAGAAATTGTTTCTCAAACCTACAATTACGAATATGAGCAAAAGAAATTAGACTATGCAGAATTAGGCATTTTATATTATGTTATTTATGCCCCTACACGCTTACGTCGCAAACGTCAACGTTTAGAAGTTTATCGCTTATTTAATGGTGAATACATCCTTCAACCAGGGGATAAAATTTGGATGTCAGAAGTAGGTTTAGGTATTGGGAAGGAACAGGGAAATTATCAAGGTAGAACGAGGGAATGGTTATATTGGTATGACGAAAATGGTAATAGATATTCTACCCAAGAGGAAGAATTGCAAGCTCTTTTAGCTAGGTTACAAGCAAGGGGAATTGACCCAAATACCTAACGGGGCGACAAAATAAGCTACAATACAGACTTCATAAGCCGCAGTTATCTTGGTCTGATTGACTTGTTACATTGTTTACACTGTCTTGTTTTCAGCCTCCTTTGTCACCCCATCAGCGGTTGGGGTGAAGTTCCCAGTTAATAAGGGTCAGAATCAAACCGACCCCGTTTTACACTCCTGAGATAGTAACCTCTGGTGGGGAGATTTCTTAAGTTGAAGGTATCACCATAGGGAACCCGCCAGATTTTATAGTCGTAATATGTTAGAGGTGTGCGGGGTTTGCATATTTCTGGGGGATGGTCTCCTAAAACGAAATATGCAGCGCCTCTACCCATGACTTTAGCCATACCAAATTTATCGACAGTCACAGATGTTTCTTCGCTAATGGCTATCCCTAAAACGCTCTTCGATACGCCATCTTGGATTTGACGGGCGATAAAAGCCATAATGCGCCCCATTCTTTTGCGTCTGTCAAAATGGGTATCAACGATGGTCCCCGTTAAATGACTCCACGGGAAAAAGTTGTAAGTAAAGGTGATGTCTCGGTAGGGGTCTTCGAGAGCTTCTCTGGTTTCAATACCTTCTTGGGAGGAAGCGCAAGCATCATAGACATAATCACTTTGAATCATCGCCCCGGCGCTGGTGCCGCCAATGCCGCCGCCTTTGGCATAAACTGATTTAATGGTAGCTTCTAATTTGGTATTTTTCCAGTTACGGATATACTCACATTGGTCGCCACCTGCAAAGAAAATTACGTCCGCATTTTTGACTTTTTCGATAATTTCGGATTTATTCGCATCCTGTCGGTTACTAATTACCAGAGTCTCTACATATTTGACTCCCTGCATATTATAAATTAAGCGATTGTAATCATCACTACCGGAAGTGCGAAGTACGACAACATTAACTTTGGTGGAGTAGCTAGTTGATCCCCGGACTTGATGAATCATCCACTGAATGGCTTCTTCTACATCTGGACCGCCTCCACCTAAAATATGCACAGGCCCTGCTAAGGGTGTGACTGAGGGGGGACGTAAATCTAAAGTTTTTTCTGGTGGGATGTCGGGGTTTAGGAATGCTATGAGGGCGGTTCCCATCTTCCTCAACATGGTTCTGATAGTCCTGAACCACTTTGCTATGCTTGGGAATACCTTGGTCATACTAAGCTGCTGGTGCAAACCACAATTATTGCTAACTCTCGCACCAAAAAGGGGGAAATTTCCAGCGTATAGGGGTTGTAATGTTTTTTTACGCGGTATAACCAGGGGTAATCTTTATTTCTCGGCGTTATTCTCGCATAATCACTGTGTAGATAGTTGGTTTTAAAGCCAGACAACTTGCGATCGCTCTTGGATGACGCGCTGATAAACTGTTTGTGTTTGCTGGGCTAATTTTGTCCAGTTAAACCGCTGGGCTAAATCCCTGTAAGCATTATCAATCAACCATTGGCGATAACCGGGATGTTCTAGAACCTCTAAAATTCCCCAAGCCAAAGAGTCGGGATTATTTACTTGGGTGACAATCCCTGTTTGCGTATGTTTGACTACTTCCGGAAACCCACCAGTATCTGATACTACTACTGGCACGCGAGAAGCAAAACTTTCTAAGGCCACAATACCAAAGGGTTCATAAAGACTAGGAAAAACAGCACAATCGGCAATGGTTTGAAATTTATCCAAGTATTTATCAGAGAGAAAGCCGGTAAAATAACACTTATGCCAAATTCCCAACTCCCAGGCTTGATGCTGGAGATGGTCGGTATTTCCCCCACCAATAATTACGAATTTAACGTTACCACCCATTGACCACAACACCTTGGGCGCAGCATTAAGTAATACAGACACACCCTTCTCGTATGTCATGCGACCCACATAATAAACAATTTTTTCATGGTCGGCGGCAAATTGGCGGCGAAACTCTTGGGGATGAAAGCTTTCGTCGTGTTGTTTCTTTTCTGGTCGAATACCGTTATAAATGATATCTATTTTGTCTGCAGGACTGTATAAGGCTTGTTGTACCTCTCGCCGCATATAGTCTGTACAGACAATAATTCGCCAAGCGTTATAGGCTAGTAAATATTCTTTGTGATGAATATAACCTTGAATAGGCGTGTGAATACCGTTATGTCGCCCGTATTCAGTGGCGTGGATGGTAGCAATCAGGGGGATTTTAAAGTTATGCTTTAAAGCGATCGCCGCATCTCCTACCAACCAATCATGAGCGTGAATTAAATCAAACGGTCCTTCCTCCAGAATTAGTTTTCCAGCGTGATCTCCCATACTTTGGTTAAGATTACCTACCCAGTGGAAAAAATCGCGACTTTGTGCAACTGGTACCCGATGCACCTGTATACCTTCAACCAGCTCATACATCGATGCTTGAGCAAACTCTGCGGTAATCAGGTAAATTTCATGTCCTAACTTTACCAGTTCCGGATATAACTCCGCCACATGGCGGGAAATTCCCCCCACTAACCTCGGTGGAAATTCCCAACTTAGCGCCAGTATCTTCATTTATGAAACTCTCCAATAGCCTAATTTATCTACAAAGACCAACATAGTAATTGTAGTGAGTATATTTACTAATTTTTTGGATAGAGCCGATAAATCAAGATAACACAACCAGAGGAAGAGGAGAAAAGACTTTCTGATGTTTAGGATACTTTTAATTTCCACATTTCTTGACTTTGAGTGTAAATGAAACTGCTAAGTGACAGCTTTTGTGCAGATGGTATGATTCCCATGAAATTTTCTTGTGAAGGTCAAGGTATTTCTCCTTCACTTAAGTGGGAAGATGTCAGCATTCAAACCCGTAGCTTTGCCTTAATTGTGGATGACCCCGACGCTCCCAATCGCACATTTGTACATTGGGTTCTCTTTAACTTACCCCCCCAGACCCGGAACTTACCGGAGGGGATACCCACAGAACCCTTGCTAGCAGGGGGTGGGATCCAGGGTAAAAATGATACTGGACAATTGGGCTATACTCCCCCTTGTCCACCCAGTGGTACCCATCGTTATTTTTTCAAACTTTACGCCCTAGATGCGCCTTTAGTGCTAGATTTTGGCATCACCAAAGCAGAATTAGAAGCAGCGATGGCAAATCATATTTTGGCAACAGCCCAATTGATTGGACGTTATCAAAAGCAACATTAAAAGCTAATTACTACGTATAAATACTAAAAAAAAATAGAGACGTTCTCACAGAACGTCTCTACACAGGTTTTAATTGTGGAGCATATTGCAGGGTTTTCTTTAGCCCTGGTCTAAACGCAACACAGCCATAAAAGCCTCTTGGGGTACATCCACAGTTCCCACAGATTTCATCCGTTTTTTACCCTTTGCTTGCTTCTGTAAAAGTTTCTTCTTGCGGCTAATATCGCCACCATAGCACTTAGCTAACACATCTTTGCGTAAAGCGGGGATGTGTTCACTGGCTATGACTTTACTACCGATCGCTGCTTGAATTGGCACTTTAAATTGATGGCGGGGAATCAGTTCTTTGAGTTTTTCCGCCATTGACCGCCCCACACCATAGGCTTTATCTCGGTGTACAATCATCGCTAGGGAATCAACGGGGTCGCCGTTAATCATAATATCTAGCTTGACTAAGGGATTTTCCCGGTAGCCGATGAGATGATATTCCATACTGGCATAACCCCGCGATCGCGACTTCATTTGATCAAAAAAGTCAGTGACCACCTCCGCCAAAGGTAACTCGTATGTCAGGGTAGTACGTCCTTGGGCCAGATATTTCATATCCTTGAAAATACCCCGGCGATTTTGGGACAGTTCCATCAAGGTGCCGACGTAGCCTTCTGGCGTAATCATTTCTACTTGAACGTATGGCTCCTCTATTTTTTCCCGGTCGTTGGGAGCCGGTAAATGGCTGGGATTATCTATATACAGTTCTTCACCTTTGTTAGTGACTACACGGTAAACAACTGAAGGGGCTGTAATAATTAAATCCAGGTTATACTCCCGCTCTAAACGTTCCTGGACAATTTCCATGTGCAGTAACCCCAAAAACCCACAACGGAAGCCAAAACCCATGGCGCTAGAAGTTTCCGGTTCATATTGCAGAGCTGCATCATTGAGTCCCAGCTTTTCTAAAGCCTCCCGCAGGTCTTCAAACTGGTCAGCATCAATAGGGAACATCCCACAAAATACCATGGGTTTGGCTTCTGTGTAACCTGGTAATGCGGCTGGGGCTTTAGCTTTAGATAGGGTAACTGTGTCCCCCACTCGCGCATCAGCTACAGCTTTAATGGCGGCGGCAAAATAGCCTACTTCCCCAGCGTGGAGTTCTTCAACTTGCTTTTCATTGGGAGACAGTACACCTAACTCGTCAACGACATATTCTTTACCTGATGCCATCAAGTAAATGCGATCGCCTTTTTTAATGCTCCCATCCATCACCCGGAAATAAACAATTACCCCCCGGTAGCTATCGTAATAACTATCAAAAATCAATGCTCGTAAGGGTGCGTCTGTAGTGTCTTTTGCCGGTGGTATGCGCTCTACTACCGCTGCCAAAATTTCATTAATGCCGATTCCTTCTTTCGCCGAAGCCAGAATCGCACCACTACAATCTAAACCGATAATTTCTTCAATTTCGCTAATTACCCGCTCCGGTTCTGCTCCTGGTAAATCAATTTTGTTTAAAACCGGAATAATTTCTAAGTCATGTTCTAGAGCCAGATAGAGATTAGCCAAAGTTTGCGCCTCCACACCTTGAGACGCATCCACCACTAACAGCGCCCCTTCACAGGCTACAAGGCTCCGGGACACCTCATAAGAAAAATCCACATGACCCGGAGTATCAATTAAATTCAGGACATATTCCTGACCATCCTTAGCCTTGTAGTTCATCCGGGCAGCTTGCAGCTTAATGGTAATGCCGCGCTCCCGTTCAAGATCCATGTTGTCCAGGAACTGTTCCTTCATTTGGCGCTCATCCACAGTCCCAGTAGCTTGTAACAAGCGATCGGCGAGGGTAGATTTCCCGTGGTCAATGTGAGCAATAATACAAAAATTGCGAATGCGATCTGCGGGAACGTCAGTCATATACTATCTTTGCTGAAGCAGCAATCAAGGTTAAACAAGAAATTTACTTCATATATTTTAATCCTTTCTTAGCCAAGACGCTGTTGCCGGAGAGTGAAGAATATATATTAAAGTCTATTTAACCTGATGGGATTGACGAACCAGTACCCTACAATAAATATATATTCAGTAAATCATCTAGAAATCGTGGGGGGTTACACTAGCTAACTGCCTATAACTACTGATTTACACAGCACAAATTCTGGAGTTGTTGTTTAGGGAGTTGATCACATTTACCATTCAAAAGCAAATGCTGTTAATCTGGCGTTATTTTCGGTAACTATCTCACTATAAATGCAAATTGCTCCAATGGTAGATCATCAGCCCTCGACAAAGCTTGAGAGGTAAAAATCTCTGAGTATATAAACCTATGAATATGAAAGAGAAACCTACCGAAGGTGAGCATCAACGCACCAAGAAGGTAGAAGTCGCCGTCCACTTGGACTCGGAGTTAGTAGAACAAATTCAGCACTTAACCAATGACCCCAGTAAAGTCATTGAGGTAGCCATTCGTCAATGGTTGCGGGGTGAGGCCTCCAGGGATGATGAACTCACACGCAACCATCGGCGCGTACCCGTCCCCCCCCGGGGTGAGTGGAATGACTGAAAATAAACAAGGTGTAAATCAAACATGAAGAAAACGTAAAGTTTGTCACTATTGGTGCAAAAAAGGCCAAAATACCCAATGTAAGGATGCCAAAGCTGTAATAATTTACCCCCAATTGTTTCACCAGGGGCTTGGGCAAAACTGCTTTGAGGTGCCATTTGTCTATCCAACTCGATTAATGACTTTTACTGCTAACTCCCAATTGCCGGATTTATTTCCCCAGAATCTGGAAGGTTCCCCTAATCACACTGATGGCTGTATGCCAACTCTAAGTTCAGAGTTGGTATACACTCAAGATGGGACAGGACGCTACGTAACATTTTACTGTCAGCATAGCGAACTGTTGGGCTTAAACCCTAAGCAAATAGTTAATCAAAGTCATGAGGACAAGGTTTTTGTCCCAGTAGATAATGGCGCTTATTTGGAACGCTTACACCGGATTTTAAATACTTTGGTGCCGGAAAAGTTCCAATGCTGGTTTAGCTGCTGTCAAAAATTACTCGAGTTCGAGTTGGTAATTTCCCCTATGATCCCACCATTGGGAACTGCTGCTACCACAGTTTTAGTCATGGGAAGATTCTTACAAGTGGCTGGGAGGAAATCACCCGCTGAAGATTTAGCTGTAAATGTAGTGGGTCATCAAGTCCGCACACAACCATACCATAAGCTGGTAAATAAAATTACCAGAAATATCCGGCGGACATTGGATTTAGATGTGATTTGGCAACAAACAGTTGACAGTTTAGGCAAAACCCTAGGGCTAGAGCGTTGCATTATCTGTCCTTACCACCCCTCTAGTTCTAGAGTCCAGGTCATAGCCGAGTATCACCACCCAGAGCGAGCTTCGATGCTCGGACGGGAAATAGATGTAACTTCTGAGCCAGCTTTTGCTGAGGCCTTGGCCACCCTAAAACCTGTTGTCATGGAGATGTCCCGGTATAATCTGTGTCACCCGGACAAAATCTTAGTGGTGGCTACTTGCTATCAAGACCAAGCTAATGGACTAATTGCCATCACTATTAAAGATGAATTTCACCCCTTGACAGATGCAGAACTAGAATTAGCCAAAGAGTTTGCTGATCAGTTGGGAACTGCGATCGCCCATGCTACCCTATATAAAGAACTAGAAGCAGCCCGTCAAAAAGCCGAAGCAGCCTCCCGCCTCAAAAGCGAATTTCTCGCTAACGTTTCCCATGAAATCCGTACCCCCCTCAACGGTATGATTGGCTTTTTAAAGCTGATTTTGGAAGGCATGGCAGATGATCCTCAAGAACAACATCAGTTTATTTGTGAGGCTCATTATTTATCAATACATCTACTCCATATTATCAATGATATCTTAGATATAGCCAAAATTGAAGCCGGCAAAATGGAGCTTGCTTGCTCCGCGGTCAAACTCAATGATCTATTTCAAGATGTAGAAAATTTTGTGCGCCCCCAAGCAGAGTCAAGAAACTTGAGTTTCCAAATGCAGATGCTCCCTACTTCTGATGAGATTATTGTCCATGGTAATTACCAAAGGTTACTACAGGTCATGCTCAACTTGGTGAATAATGCCATCAAATTCACCCAAGAAGGGAGTATTAACGTCAGTGCTGATTTAGTCTTGAAAAAGGCGAAATTTCAAAATCAGGAATTTCCCGGAATGGTCAGGGTAAAAGTAGCTGATACAGGTATCGGTGTTTCCCTGGATAAACAAGATAAACTCTTTCAATTATTCTCCCAGGTAGATGGTTCACGTACTCGCCAGTACGGTGGTACAGGTTTGGGACTAGTCATATCCCAGAAACTCATAGAAGCCATGGGTGGCGAGGTACATTTTTACAGTCTGGGGGAAGGACTAGGTTCAACAGTCACATTTACAGTACCTCTCTATCAACAACCTGTTTTAGTTGCTGCTGATGTTAACATCTCCCCTTTCTGAAAAGATTATAAATGTTGTGGTATCCACCATCCAGCATCCAGGGGTTCAAAACCCCTGTCTAATAGCAGAAGTCGGATAAATCCGACTATATTTGGGCATAATTGTTAAGGTCGTTGAGAATATCCAGGGGTTGAAAACCCGGACTTCTAGCTAAGTTATCTTAGAGGATGTTTGATAAGTTTTATCAGGTGATTTTAGACACTTCTTGATCCCCCCTAACCCCCCTTCTCAAGGGGGGAACTAGAGTCAAAGTCCCCCTTCTCAAGGGGGATTTAGGGGTATCTAAAAATATTAGATACACCATGAGGGACTTTTCAAACATCCTCTTAGATTATCTGTGACCATTTGAGAAGTCGGCGATCTTAACCACCCCACAGATCCCCGACTTTTACCTAAAGATAATCAAATACATGAGATTCTAGTCAGATTTATCTGACTTTAGCTTTGAGACGGGGGTTTCTAACCCCAGGCTCCCCTGGGTGGCGATCTGCTTGCAGCAGCGCTTCGCTATCGCCCCACAGATACCGGAGTGCTGAAACTAAATTATACTAGATTATCTGTGCTCATGTGAGAAGTCGTCGATCTTGCAGCTACAGTGAGTTTAAAAGCCTAATTGCTCGTTTATAATCAGCGGTACGACCTTGAGTGAGGAATAATTCCGCTGCTCTTTGGAAGTTTTCCCTGGCTTTGTTGATGTCTCCTAGATTACGGTAAACAAGACCGCGATTACCGTAAGCATCAGCATCATTAGGATTAATCCCAATAGCTTGGTTGAAATCAGCCAATGCTAAATCCCATTTTTGCAGGTCAGCGTAAACAACACCGCGATTGTAGTAAGCTTGAGCATAATTAGGATTAATCCCAATAGCTTGGGTGTAATCAGCCACAGCTAAATCCCATTTTTGCTGGTTATCGTAAACAACACCGCGATTGATGTAAGCACCAGCATCATTAGGATTAATCCCAACAGCTTGGTTGAAATCAGCCAATGCTAAATCCCATTTTTGCAGGTCAGCGTAAACAACACCGCGATTGATGTAAGCACCAGCATCATTAGGATTAATCCCAACAGCTTGGTTGAAATCAGCCAATGC
>NZ_JAQMUH010000196.1:0-55077 GCF_028331025.1 Anabaenopsis arnoldii
GGTGACCGGTGCTGATTTATTGTTCATTGACCAATATCTGCTGTTACGGAATAATCCTAACGTCGATGCGATTCTCCAAACTTCCTTTAATCTCTTTAGCACTGAAACCGTGGGAGCCACAAACACCACAGGTGCAGCTTTGAGGAGTGCGATCGCCGATGGGGTCAACAACTTAGATTTTGACGTTGATAGTAATGGTCAAGTTACAGGAGGGGATATTTTCTTGATTCGTCAAGGATTGTTACTCAGGAATAATCCTAACGTCAATGCGATTCTGCAAACTACCTTTAATCTATTTACCAGTGAACTCACAGGACAGAGAAACACGGGAGCCGAAATCAACGCTTTCATCTCGGACTTGCTACTGGGGTAAGAGCCGCTGCTAATGCTAACTTAAGAAGAGGTGAAAGTTATCAATTTCCAATGGCAAAGATGCGGGCGTTGTTGTCTGGGTATTATGGTAAAGGTAATGGTGGTGACGAGGCTTTATTGGCTACCCTTGTGCAAATGTTACCACCTCATGTTACACCCGTGGTGCTTTCTGGCAATCCAGAGGAAACCCGCCATCGTTATCACGTAGAATCTCACAATCGCATGGCTGTTGCGCCTGTATTGCAAGCCCTCCGTTCCAGTGATATTTTCATTTGGGGCGGGGGGAGTTTAATTCAAGATGTCACCAGTACCATGAGTCCATTTTATTATGGGGGCTTAATGGTATTGGCTCAGAAAATGGGTTTAAAAACTGTTGCTTGGGCGCAAGGTATAGGACCGTTACTACGTCCACAAACTCGCTGGTTAGCAGAATACTCCTTCGGACATTGTAACACAGTTACTGTGCGCGATCGCGCTAGTGGTGCGTTATTAGGAGATTGGCAAATTCCCTGTTTAGTCGCCCCTGACCCGGTGTGGGCTTTGCAAAGTAAGCCAGTACCAGGGCTTGAGGATTTACCAGGGCCGAGAGTGGCTGTAACTTTAAGAAACCACCCCCAACTCACAGAAAAACGTTTGGCTAACTTGACTCGCGCTTTAGTCGAGTTTCAAAAAGCTACCCAAGCCTTTATTTTACTGTTGCCATTTCACAAGAGTGAAGATTTACCAATTGCAAGAGCCATTCAACCCCAATTACCAGATGTGAGCCAAATTCTGCTTTTAGAAGATCCGCAATTATTAAAAGGTGTTTATCAAGGTGTGGACATGGCTATTGGGATGCGTCTACACAGCTTAATCATGGCTGCGGCTGAAGGTTGTCGTTGTTTTGCTCTGAGTTATGACCCAAAAGTCAATCGTCTCATGGAAGAATTAGACATCCCAGGGTGGGATTTAGCCACTTTACCAGATGACCCCAAGGTCATTACTACAACTTGGCTACAACATTATCACAATGGCATTCGCCTATCATCTGAGCAAATTCAGTCTTTAGTAGATCGCGCCCTCATCCACCGCCACATCTTGACTAATGTATGAGCCCAGCTACCTATTAAAAAACCTGCCAATCTTTAATCAAAAACTAGCAGGTTAGGTCTTGTGTTTATCGGAGCGGCGGGATTCGAACCCACGACCTCCACTACCCCAAAGTGGCGCGCTACCAAGCTGCGCTACGCCCCGATTCAGAATTATCATTCTACTGCAAATCTCTGGAATAATCAAGGGGTGAATTTAAAAAACTTTTAGCATCCCAGCTGCTTGCAATAACTCCGGCACGGCGACACTATCCCATTTACCTTCTACACCCCGTCCTGTATTCAGGATGAGGCGTAAACTATAGCTATGGGGATAGCCTTCTACCTCCATCCATAATAAATCACTTTCGGCTTCACAGGCAATTTTCTCTTCATCCATTAATTCCGCCGCCAGTTGTTTCATTGTGTCCGCTAGCTGTGCCAATAGTCGGTAAAAATCATTTAACTCGGCTTCGGTTAATTCTATTGCCCAATCATCTGTACCTACTAATCCTTTGAATGTGGCTGCGTTGGGCTTCCAGCCAATTCGCCAACCAGCACCGCTTTTAATCAGATGTTCCATAGATTAAGTGTTTTGAAAATCCCCGGGTCTATGGCCACGCCATGTCAGCTATCAGACCGGGGAATGTCAAGATAAGATTAATATCCTGATTTCTCATCGCCAATGATATCTTCCTGGGTCAGTTCATCGGACATTTCAATAATTGCCCTCAGTACTGGCTTCATCATGATATCATCCGATGGGCTGTCAAAATCTTCATAACGCCGACGCTTGGCACGGTTTGCCACCTGAACTGTAATGCGGTAGCGATTGGAAGCCGCACTAATCAAATCTTCAGCACGGTACATGATTTGAGACTGGGTAGTCTCGAACTTGGAACGCTTTAGCATAGTCAGTGGTTCATGAGGTCATTACCCAGTTTAGCAGTACTAACAGTTCACTGGTTGGGATTTTAAGAGTTGAATTACCAGTAACCTCAATGGTTGCGGGAACTTAACCCAGAATGCAGCCAGTGCGTCCAGGAACAGTTAAGGAAAACTGCTCACCACACCACTCAAATGCCGCCGCACCATATACAACCTGGTTGGGTTGAGTCGGTAACCTGGTAATATCTAATTTTGCCGTTGTCTTTGCAGTCCCTGCGTTAACAGCAATCATGAGTTTGTCTGTGTCTAAAGTCCGGGCAAAAATGTACAGTTCTCCCTGGGCGAAGATAACTTGGTAGTCCCCCGTGCGTAAGGCTGGGTGTTTGTGGCGTAAAGTAATTAATTGGCGGTGAATGTTGAGGATTTGTTGATTCCAATCAGCTTCTAAGGGAAAACCACGTCTTGAGTCAGGGTCAATACCTCCGGGTAAACCCACTTCGTCACCATAATAGATACTAGGCGCACCAGGAAAGGTGAGTAATAGTAAAGTTGCTAATTCCAGAGTAGCTTGGTCGCCGCCTGCAATGGTAATTAATCTGGCTGTATCATGACTACCTAATAAATTAAGTTGGGTGAGTTGAATTTCCCAAGGGTAAAGTTGGAGTAATTCCTGGATTTTGCTCCCGTATTCAGCAGCAAATAAGGGTGGGTAGGGTTGATAGTCGCGGCTTTGTACCTGTTCTAAAACTACGCGATCGCCCGCGGTAAAGGCAATGGTCGGGGCGGCGAATAGGTAATTCATCACGCCATCAAATTGGGTACCATCGAGCCATTGACGGGAATCTCCCCAAACTTCCCCGACAATATAAGCTTGGGGATTAATGGCTTTGATGCGATGGCGGAATTCTTGCCAAAACCCTGGTGTTTTGATTTCAAATGGTACATCTAAACGCCAACCATCAATCCCGAATCTCAGCCAGTATTCGCCAATTTCCATGATGTATTCCCGTACTTCAGGATTATCATGATTAAACTGGGGCAAAGCCCGATTACCAGCCCAACTCTCGTAATTTGCCGGTAAATCTCCTGTATAAGCCGCCAGGGGCCAATCTGTAATTTTGAACCAATCCACCCAAGGGGAATGAGGACCATTTTCTAAAATATCGTGGAAAAAGAAAAACCCCCGACTAGCATGGTTAAACACCCCATCCAGCACAACTTTAATATTCCGTTGATGAGCCGCCTCTAGTAGTTCCTTAAATGCTTGATTACCCCCCAACAATGGATCAACCTGATAATAATCGTGGGTATGATAGCGGTGATTACTGGCTGATTGAAAAATGGGAGTAAAATAAATAGCGTTAATTCCTAAATCCTGGATATAGTCTAACTGCTCAATAATCCCCCATAGGTCACCACCTTTGTAACCCTGGAGTGTGGGGATAGCTTCCCAAGCTTCCCAACGGGGATTATGCAACAGTCCTTTGTGAGACTGTTTGCTTCTGGCGAAGCGGTCTGGAAAGATTTGGTAAAAAACAGCGTGCTTAACCCAGTCTGGTGTTTGAATTTCCATGAATTATTTTTTTATACTTGACGCTTTCTCTCCAATGATAGGTAATGACCAGGCAAAAATTTGATAGTTTGATTGTAGGTTGGATCAAAAATTGCCAGCCCTTTTAAAACTTTGACCAAATACCATGAAACTGTTGTGGGAGCAACTATAGTTACTGGCTTTATTCTGTAATGTAAGATACTTGTATCGCCTCAGCATAAAGAATTTGAATAACTTATAACACTGAATTGAGTGTCAATTGAATGTGTCATAATTTATCAATATTTATCTACGCTGAGAGAAAATAAAACCTTGTTTTTAAGAGTTTTTGAGTATGCAATCAATCACAGCAATATTACCAGGATTAAGTAATAATAGTAATATTGCATACATATATACTAAGTAATTCATTCATTACCAAGAGAATTGTGTCAACTTAACTAATTATGAATCTGTGATCCCCCCTTACCAGCAGTCTCACACAGTCCTAAACTTAAGGTGATATTAAAAAGGCAGTCGGGAGAAACTCTGTGAAAAAAGTATTAGCAATCATTCTCGGTGGTGGTGCGGGGACTCGTCTTTATCCCCTAACGAAACTACGTGCCAAACCAGCAGTACCCGTGGCAGGAAAGTATCGTTTAATAGATATTCCTGTCAGTAATTGTATAAACTCAGAAATCTACAAAATCTATGTGCTGACACAATTTAACTCAACCTCCTTGAATCGCCATATAGCCCGTACCTATAATTTTACTGGCTTCAACGAGGGGTTTGTGGAAGTACTAGCGGCACAGCAAACCCCAGAAAACCCCAACTGGTTCCAAGGTACCGCTGATGCTGTGCGTCAGTACCTATGGCAATTGGAAGAATGGGATGCGGAAGATTATTTGATTCTCTCCGGAGACCATCTATACCGCATGGATTACCGCCAGTTTATCCAGCGCCATAAAGAAACCAATGCTGATATTACCCTTTCAGTTATCCCCATAGATAAAAGCCGGGCTTCGGACTTTGGTTTAATGAAAATCGACCAGTCCGGTAGGGTGATTGACTTTAGCGAAAAGCCCAAGGGCGAAGCATTAGATAAGATGCAGGTCGATACTACAGTGCTGGGATTATCACCAGACCAAGCCCAATTACAACCCTACATCGCCTCCATGGGGATTTATGTCTTTAAAAAAGATGTTCTGATCAAGTTGTTGAAAGAATCTTTGGAAAGGACTGATTTCGGCAAAGAAATTATTCCTGATGCCAGTAAAGATTACAATGTTCAAGCGTACTTATTTGATGATTACTGGGAAGATATTGGTACAATTGATGCTTTTTATCATGCCAATTTAGCATTAACTAAACAACCTTTACCACCGTTTAGCTTCTACGATGAAGAAGCACCAATTTACACTCGCGCTCGTTATTTACCCCCAAGTAAACTGTTAAATTGCACAGTCACAGAGTCGATTATTGGCGAGGGTTGTATTCTCAAAGATTGTCGGATTCAGCATTCAGTTTTAGGAGTGCGATCGCGCATTGAATCTGGCTGTGTAATCGAAGAATCTCTCCTCATGGGGGCAGACTTTTATCAACCTTTTGTAGAACGTCAATGTAACTTAGATAAAGGAAACATTCCCGTAGGTATTGGCACAGACACGATTATTCGCCGTGCTATCGTTGATAAGAATGCCCGTATCGGTCATGATGTAAAAATCATCAATAAAGATAACGTGCAAGAAGCAGAACGGGAAAATCAAGGCTTTTACATCCGCAGTGGCATTATTGTAGTGATGAAAAATGCTGTAATTCCCGACGGAACAATAATTTAGTGATTGGTCATTGGTCATTAGTCATGGGTCATAAATAATTACTCAATACTAATTGACCACTGACAACGGATGCAGAAAAAGTGACACAAATATTTGTACTAATTGGTCTTCCTGGTAGTGGAAAGTCAACTTTAGCGCAACAATTAATGGCACAAAGCCCCCAGATGCAGCTGATTTCAACGGATGCGATTCGGGGGCAACTTTTTGGTTCGGAAGCAACTCAGGGTCCGTGGCCGCTGATTTGGGGAGAAATAGAACGGCAATTCCAACAAGCAGTAACCGCCAATCAGACAACTATCTTCGATGCTACCAACGCTCGAAGACGCCAGCGCGGTGAAATCATCGCTTTAGCCCGGGGGGTCGGTTTTACCCACATTACAGGATTATGGGTGAGAACCCCTGTTTGGCTGTGTTTAGCACGCAATCAAAAGCGTCAGCGTCAAGTTCCCGAAGAAATCATTTTCAGAATGTATCGTCAAATCCGGGATGCGCCCCCTAGTCTAGAAGAAGGAATAGACCGGCTGATTTATTTTGTCTAAAAGCAGAGAGTACGGAAATTGCGCCGCTGGAGTGAGCGGGAACCACACTTGAATTGCCTTAATGTCTGTTAATTTAAAATCAGAGTTTTTTATCTTGGGGATTTTCCCCAGCAAAAAACCAATTTCACACTTTACGAAAAAAACATAAAAAAAATACTTTATAGGAGGCTGGTAGATGGCTGCAACCGATTTCAAAGACTATTACGCAATTTTGGGAATCAGTAAAACCGCCAGTCCAGAAGAAATTAAACAAGCTTTTCGGAAATTAGCTCGTAAATATCACCCTGATGTCAACCCAGGTAACAAGCAAGCAGAGGCCAAGTTTAAAGAAGTCAATGAAGCCTACGAAGTTTTGTCAGATGTTGATAAGCGCAAGAAGTACGACCAATTTGGTCAATACTGGAAACAAGTGGGGGAAGGTTTCCCTAGCGGCGGTGCTGGTGTGGATATGGGTGGTGTTGACTTCAGTCAGTACGGGAGTTTTGATGAATTTGTCAACGACTTATTAGGGCGTTTTGGTGGACCTAGCCCCCGTGGTGGAAGGCCTGGCTACTCTTATCGTACTTCCACGGGCAGACCCAGCGGTTATGGTGGCTTTAATGATTTTGGTTTTCAAGATGTTGGTAGGGGTGGAGGTCAAGATTCAGAAGCTGCAATTACTTTAACTTTTGCCGAGGCCTTCACTGGTGTGCAGAAACGCTTTAGTTTAGGTAACGAAACTATTGAAGTTCGCATCCCATCGGGTGCTAAAACTGGGACTCGCCTACGGGTGCGGGGTAAAGGTCAATTGAACCCCATGACTCAACAACGGGGCGATTTATATTTAAAGGTTGAACTTCAACCACATTCTTTCTTCCAATTTGAAGGTGATAATCTCCTGTGTGAAGTTCCCATCACCCCTGATGAAGCCACCTTGGGAGCCTCAATAGATGTCCCCACTCCCGATGGTTCTGTAAATGTCAAGTTACCTGCGGGAGTCCGTTCTGGTCAATCCCTGCGGTTGCGGGGGAAAGGTTGGCCTTTAGCTAAGGGGGGACGTGGTGATCAGTTGGTAAAAGTGGCGATTGTTCCT
The DNA here is from genome assembly GCF_028331025.1 of Anabaenopsis arnoldii. NCBI lineage: Bacteria > Bacillati > Cyanobacteriota > Cyanophyceae > Nostocales > Nodulariaceae > Anabaenopsis > Anabaenopsis arnoldii. The sequence goes on from NZ_JAQMUH010000196.1 coordinate 7,311, forward strand.
CCCAAGGATCTCAGTTCACAAGAACGAGAATACTATGAGAAAATTCGGGCTATACGTACCTATAATCCCCGGAGTCATCTACAGCAGTTTAAGTTTTGAGCTTTGATAGGTAGGGGCGTTCGGGCGGAACTTCTCCAAGATAGATAGACCCGTCTGAATTACCGAAACAAGACTGGAGCAACTAGTGGACGAATTAGGCATTATATTGGTGGGTAAGGGCGACCCATTCGTTTAATCGTTCACAGTCTATCACTTCAAAGCCGGCTGTATTTAAGGCTTTGGTAACGTTTTCTTCATGATCTGTGGTGAACCCCGATGTAATTAGTAGCCCAGCTGGGGTTTCAGTCTGACGTAGCGATCGCCTAAAATCATCTGCAAGGGCAATATGTACCCGTGCGAAAATATTGGCAACTATTAGGTCAAATGTCTGTTTTACTGCAATTGGTGACCCATCATGTACAGTGTTTCCACCCATCCAATGGCCTAGTTGACAGCCACACCCTAGACTACCGGACACTACCTTGACTTGTTGCTCTACTTCATTGAGAATTACTGTTTCCTGAGTTGCTTGTACAGCTATGCTGTCATTGTCTAAAGCTAAGACATTAGCTCCCAGTTTCGCCATAGCTACGCTCAAAATCCCTGAACCTGACCCAAAGTCTAGCACCTGCATTTGAGGGGTTGTGTATCGTTCTAGCAGTCGGAGACTGAGAATGGTTGTGGGATGCAAACCGCTACCGAAGGCGAGGGTTTTCTGTATTTTCAGGGGAATTTTCTCTGGTATCTCAGACTGAGGGGGTGTGTTGGAAGTAACTATGATAAATTTATCGCCTATTTGATGTAGAGGTGCTTGTGGCCCATCTGTGATTTTTTTTTCAACCAAAGTAGTCTCAATGGCTGTGGTCATTCCAGTGCGATACAAAGGGTAAAGCAGATTCTCAATATTTTCTAAACCTACTCGCCCGCTGAAATCGTAGGGTAAATATAAGCGAATTGTCAATCTCCAATGGGAATTAGCCGCAGTTGCTTCGGTATATTCACTAATGTAAATATTATTAATATCAATACTTTCACTTATGAGAGTACAAAACCAATCTACGCCCTCATGGGTTGTATTCACTTTTAATTCTATCCAAGACATTATTTTGAGATGATTTTTTGTTTTCGACTGACCCAGGACGCAAACCCAATACCAGTGACAAACATCAGCAGACTATAAATAGCCGCGGGAATAGCCATTCTGGGGTTATTCAGTAATGTGGGGGAAGAGGCGATCGCGATCGCTAGAGTTCCGCTTTGAATCCCTACTTCCACTGTAATTGCTATAGCGCTTTTTTCACCTAATTGGGTTAAAGTAGCGATGGTAAAACCCAAAGCCATTGTTAGCACATTTAAAACCAGAGTCACCCAACCCACGTCAATCACATAGGAAATAAAATTATTTCTTTCCCGCAACAGCACCCCAGTAATCACCAGGGCCAGGAAAAATAAAGACAGCCACTTTACCCGTTTATCTGCTTTTGTAGCTATTCCGGGTGCATAGCGATTGATTAACATTCCCATTGATATAGGTAAAAGGGTAATGACTGCAATTTGCAAAACAGTATTGATAAAAGGTAACTGTAGCGTTGTCCCCGTTCCCAAAAATGCTTGCATTGAAAAATTCACTACCAGAGGAATAGTAAAAACCGTAATTAAACTACTCATGGCTGTGAGAGTAACGGACAAAGCAACATCTCCCCCGGCCAAGAGTGTAATCATGTTAGAAGTAGGTCCACCGGGGCAAGCTACTAAAATCATTATACCTACGGCTAATGCTGGCTCCAGGGGAAACAGTGACGCGATGCCAAAACCGACAATTGGTAAAATAATTAACTGTGCAACTAAGCCAATTAGCACTGATTTAGGATAGATAACAACTCGCCGGAAGTCCTCTATGGTCAAAGATAATCCCATGCCCAACATAATAATAAATAAAGCTAGGGGCAGAAAAACAGCAGTGAGAAAATTTTCTTGCATCTGTATTGGTAAGGAGCAAACTACGTCCAGATTATACATTGCCCACAGGTGCTTAGATGAGGAAACTTTTCTCGATCAGTTGGCTGGGTGAAGCAAGAATCCCACGTGCTTCTATCCGTGGGAGTGTCAAGAGATGTCTATTGAGTTGATATCGTTAATACCTGGGGCGGTGTAGCATCTGGGGGATAGATCAAGTCTACTTCTACCAATCTGCGATCGCCTGGTGGCATATTCAATAATATCAAGGGTTCTCCAGGTTGACCCCGCCTTTGGACTAAATGGGTAAACTGAGTTTTGGCGTGACCTCGGTCATCTGTATAACGTAAACGTACTGACCCCCGGAAGAATACTTGGGGTGCTGTGGTTGTGAAGAAGCGTAAGCCCTGTTTTAGCAAATTCTCTTCTTTGATTGGCGTTTGTAGAGATACAGTAACTGTTTGATGAGTTTCAGTATTATTATGCAGGGGAAAATGTAAACTATATTGAATACCATAGTTGCCATGAGCGCGATAGGCGGTATCAGGATAACGCACCAACATGGGGGCTGCTTGAATTTGAGTAGTTCCTAAAGTACCGCCGTGCAAACTACTTATAGGATAGGAAAATGCTTGCCCACTTTTGGGAATTGTCAAATATCTAGCTTCTGCATGATCTAAAACTAAAGATTTCCACTGAGAACCTTGAGCCACTCCGGCGACACGCCCATAAATTTGGGGTTGTTTAGTTGCTTCTAGGGGTGTGGGGACTCGATCGCGTGGGGTTGATAATTCTCCATTTTTGAGTAAATTTTCCCAATCCTGTAAAGTAGGCTCACCCTCAGTACCATCCTCATTTTGACGCGCAAATAAAGCCATACTAGCGGCATAAACTTGGCCAGTACTGTGTAACCGCATTAAGGTAGAGCGGCCATTTAAAGGTGGTGTCAGTTCCTTGACGGGAATAGGGAGATTTAATAACATCTGATTTTCCCCTGGGGGAATGACAATTTGGGGTGGGAAAATTTCTTGCCGCCTTCCTCTTAAGATATCAGATACAGCGCGATCGCCAGGTCCGGCAAAAATATCACCCAATATATTCTGACTGACAGATGGTAACTGAATAAATGGTGCATCCGGTTGACTCAAATAACTTGCTGCTTGCAAAATATTGACTGTTACTGGTTCAGTTCCGGGGTTATGCAACATGATCCCCAGATAGAGCGATCGTAAATCCTCTGGTGGTTCAGCCTTAGCAACATGGTGGGCAAAAACATCAAATCGCCCTTGAAACGGATAATTTAAATGTGCTGCTGGCGTTTTATTGTCATCTGCGGGAAAAGTAGAAAGTAAAATTCCTTCGTTTAATACCAATTCTGGACTATTGCTGTTAAATACAGGCACAGTATCCAGTTTTCCTGGTAAAGGACGCACTTCTTGAAGCTGTATTGCTTCTGGCGCGGGTGCGGTACTAGGTGTTGATTGGGCAATTATAGAACTGAGTAAAAAATCAAACATAAAAACCAGAGAAATATTGACCTTAGAGACGCTAACGACTTGATAAAAGTGCCAAATTGTGAATAATTAATAAGAAATCAGCCAATATGACCGGCAAATTATCTGGATTTAACGCTGGAACATGGACAAAAATACATGGTGTTGCCAGTTGATTTTGGTACAAGTAATGTAAAACTGAATAGTAAAGACTCTCACAAACAAATTTACCGCAGTCGTGGCTAATCTCAACTACTGTTGTACCTGCTACTATTTTCTCTAAATTAACAGTTGTCTGCAAAAGACTTTCCCCACAGCTAGCAACCGCTTCCAGACTTAGTTTTGTCCGGCTAGCAGCCATACCACAACAAATAATGTAATTGGGTTGGAGTTGAGAAATTTTTTGCCTGACTTGGGAACTGGCCAGATCTGCATCCACAGGTAAACGCCGTAAAAATTTTAAATCATGAGGAAGGGCGTGAACTTTGATCACTTCCATTAATAAATCATCAGAAGAATTTGACTGTTGCTCACTCAACCAAATCTCAAAAGAAGTTAATAGTATTCTTTTCCGCATAAGAAATATTATTTAGAATAGAAACACCCTCCATAATAAACTTACAAGGAGCAGGTCAATGCCAGTCATTGCAGTCGTAGATTACGATATGGGAAATTTGCACTCAGTCTGCAAAGGTTTAGAAAAAGTAGGAGCAACTCCTCAGATTACTCATGCTGCTAAAGATTTGGAACTGGCGGATGCAGTTGTATTACCGGGGGTGGGAGCATTTGACCCCGCAGTACAACACCTGCGATCGCTCGGCTTAGAACAACCCATTAAAGATACGATCTCGTCTGGTAAACCCTTCTTAGGTATCTGTTTGGGATTGCAAATTTTATTTGAATCCAGTGCGGAAGGAACCCAACCAGGGCTAGGAATTATCCCCGGAAAGGTGCGCCGATTTCAACCCGAACCAGGGATTACTATTCCTCATATGGGATGGAACCAACTAGAGTTCACCCAACCAAACAGCCTTTTGTGGGAGCATTTACCAGCCAGTCCCTGGGTATATTTCGTTCATTCTTACTATGTTGACCCCAGTGACCCCCAAGTCCGTGCAGCCACTGTGACTCACGGTTCTCAGACCATCACAGCCGCCATCGCCCATGAAAACCTGACAGCAGTGCAATTCCACCCGGAAAAATCTTCTAATATCGGGTTGCAAATCCTGTCTAATTTTGTTGCACAAGTCCGCGAAAAAATTGCTGCATAATCCAACTGTAACTTTGAGATTTTGTCGTTTGTTGTTTGTCCTTTGTCATGATTTTTCCCTTGACTGTTGACTTATGACTTATGACTTATGACTTATGACTTATGAACAATGACACTGAGAATTTACGGGAATCGCCAAATTAAAACTTTACCAGGGCAAGCTACCAGACCCACGAGTGCGCGGGTCAGGGAGGCAGTATTCAACATTTGGCAAGGGGAAATTGTAGATTGTCGCTGGCTAGATGTGTGTACTGGTAGTGGTTCCATGGGTGCTGAAGCTTTGTGTAGAGGAGCCAGTTTAGTAGTAGGAATCGAAAAATCTAGCCGAGCCTGTGCCATCATTCAGCAAAACTGGCAGCAGGTGAGCCGTAGTGAACAAAAATGGCAAGTTTTGCGAGGTGATGTCATTCACCAGTTAAAAAAGTTATCAGGGAAACAATTTGAGAAGATTTACTTTGATCCGCCTTATGCTAGTGGATTATATGAGCCTGTTTTAGCAGCGATCGCTGATGACAATTTATTAGCTGTGAATGGTGAAATAGCTGTAGAACACAATCCCCAAGGTTGGAAGCCTCCAATCATTAGCAATTGGAAAATTTGCCGCCAAAAGGTTTACGGTAATACAGCGCTAACTTTTTATACAAATGTTAAATTTAATGCAATCCTTTAAAATTATATGCTATTTAAATATGTTCCACTATAAAATATAAGTAAATTAATACAAAAATAGAGATGCGATTACTCGCATCTCTACTGAGAAATATTAACCGCCCAACTCGGTGGGGCGCTTGTATTGCCTATAGGCAGCGTAAAATAGCCCGGAAAGGGTGACAAAAATCAGACCAAGGACAATACCTGAGAGCAGGGGTTCAACCACTTTAAATCTCCTGTTAGCAAATGTTAGATATAGGATGCTGCTGTTCATTCTATCAAATTGAGGATGAATCCCGCCCTCGACAATGTTTTTAGTCCATAAATCATCAGGAAAAAATTATATTTAGTGCTTGCAGACACCATCAAGAAATTTTAAGCTATGTGTAGGAAATGCAAAACTTTTAGTAACCTCGACTTCTACGGCAAACTTTTTGGATAACCAGATTACCAAACCCGAAACTCAAATACAGTGGATCGCCTTGTTAGCTCTGGCGATACTACTAGCAGCTCCTTTGGGCATTTTTGGTGTGCAAATGGTTCGAGCTTCCGATCCTTATGTGAAGAATGTCCTTTCCCTCAAAGGAAACCCAGTTCAAGGAAATGCTATCTTTCAGATCAACTGTGCTGGTTGTCATGGAATAGAAGCGGACGGACTAGTAGGACCTAGTTTACAAGGGGTTTCAAAGCGCAAATCACCATCCCAGCTAATTCACCAAGTAATTAGTGGCGAAACACCTCCAATGCCAAAATTTCAACCTAGCGCTCACGAAATGGCAGACCTATTGAATTATTTGGAGAGTCTATAGTCAGATTGCGCGGATAATCCTAGACTTGGCGGCTGTCTTCGTGCTCCCACTGCTTGAAGCTGTGGGATTATTGGTTAAATGAGGTAAAATTAGCTACGATTTCCGGACAATTCGATATAAAATATCAAACTTAAAATCCAAAATCACAATGACAAAGCTAACTCCTAATTCTAGTTTTAGTGTTACCCTCCGGTTGCAAATTCCCAATCGTGTGGGAATGTTAGCATCAATTACCCAGGCCATCGCCATCAGCGGTGGTAATCTGGGACAAATTGATTTAATCCAACAAACACGCCATGAGTCTATACGTGATATTACTGTAGATGCGGCTAGTACCGAACACGCTGAGACTATTGTGCAAGCCGTGAAAGGATTACCAGATATTCAGGTGCTAAGTGTTTACGATCGCACATTTAACCTGCACCGTGGGGGCAAAATTAGCATTACCAGTCGCATTCCCCTGACGAGTGTTTCGGATTTAGCTATGGCCTACACCCCAGGAGTAGGTCGCATTTGTACTGCGATCGCCGAAGCTCCCGAAGAAGTTTACAATTTAACTATCAAACAAAATACTGTAGCTATTGTGACTGATGGTAGTGCAGTTTTGGGTTTGGGAAATCTCGGACCATCTGCGGCTTTACCAGTGATGGAAGGTAAAGCGATGCTGTTTAAAGAATTCGCTGGTCTTGATGCTTTTCCTATCTGTCTTGATACCCAAGATACAGATGAAATTGTGCGGACGGTGAAAAACCTCGCGCCGGTTTTTGGTGGTGTTAATTTAGAGGACATTGCTGCTCCTCGTTGCTTTGAAATTGAACAGAGATTACGAGCAGAATTAGATATCCCGGTGTTTCATGATGACCAACACGGTACAGCCATTGTCACCTTAGCAGCCTTGTTTAACGCTTTAAAACTGGTAAACAAGTCCATTGCACAAATCCGCATTGTGATTAATGGTGCGGGAGCTGCTGGGGTAGCCATCGCTCGGTTACTTCGCAAAGCTGGAGCCGAAAAAATTTGGATGTGCGACTCTAAAGGAATTCTCTCGACTAACCGCACTGATTTGACCCCAGAGAAGCAGGAATTTGCCGTTAAGGCTCAGGGAACTTTAGCAGGTGCAGTGCAGGGCGCAGACGTGTTTATCGGTGTGAGCGCCCCGGGTGTATTGACAGTGGAAATGGTGCAAGCAATGGCTAAAGACCCCATTGTTTTTGCTATGGCTAATCCCATTCCCGAAATTCAGCCAGAACTAGTAAGTAAATTGGTCGCTGTGATGGCCACCGGTCGGAGTGACTACCCGAATCAAATTAATAATGTTTTGGCTTTTCCGGGGGTATTTCGTGGTGCTTTAGATTGTCGCGCCCGGTCTATTACTACCAGTATGTATTTAGAAGCAGCTAGTGCGATCGCATCTTTAGTTAAACCCTCAGACTTGCATCGGGAACATATTATCCCCTCAGTCTTTGATAAACGCGTTGCTCCTGCTGTTGCTGCTGCTGTCCAACAAGCAGCCCGTCAAGAAGGAATTGCTCACAGTTAACAGGACTTACAGCACATTGCAGGTAGATAGGTAATCTGACATACTCCCGTAACTGAATTTCTTTGAGAAATTCAGTGTATGCTTCTCATCCAATTGAGCTATTGCTATGGCTACGCCACCCCCACTATGGGAGGCTTAGACTTTAATAAACCACTGTTGGCGATACATGAGATAACTCACTGCTAACCAAAATAAGAGTGTGGCTAGGGCGAATAGCAATGAACCGTTGAGCGCACCCGCCCAAGATGCGAAAATGTTTTGGTAAATCCAGTTGTAGGTGCTGATGGTGGTTTCATCTGTGCCGATTTTGGTTCTCACTAAGATTTTAATTAGTAAAATCGATGCTGTGAACAGGGCGATCGCATTTAAGCCCATTATTTCAAAGGGTTTACTCCAGCGTCGAATTAGCCTTACTTCTATCAATTCATAACAACCTGCTAGGAATAGTAAAGCCCATCCAGTGCTAAACATCACATAGGAACTTGTCCATAGTTTTTTATTAATGGGAAAGGTCAACCCCCACACCCCACCAATAATTAAGCAACCAAGCCCAAATAATCCCAATCCTACGCTTGTACGTGTTTTTATTGGTTGATTGCGTATCCATCTACCGGCAAAGTAGCCGCCCAGAAGACTAACGGCTGCGGGAATGGTGCTAAATAGTCCCTCTGGATCTCCCAAGTTATCATACCCGTCACCTGCATATAGGTGATCTGGGGGAATAATTAAGCGGTCAATATAAGCGCCAAAGTTACCGGTGCGAGTCAGTATACCCCTCCCATAATCGGGAACTGGGACATACATCATGATTAGCCAATAGCCGATGAGTAACACAAATGCTAGTATCCACTGTCCTTTGGCTGGTAGTTTGAGGACAGCAAGGGCAGCGAGCAGGTATGTTAAACTAATGCGCTGTAATACTCCCATGATGCGGATATTACTTAAATCAAAAGTCCAAATCCCCTGATTCCAAAAGCCGTTTAGTAGTAAGCCTAGGAGAAATAGTATGGCAGTACGACGCCAGATGCGCCGGTAAACCCCTGCGGTGTACTTTGACAAGGAAAATGACATTGCTACACCGACAATAAACAAGAAAAAGGGAAATACTAGGTCTGTCGGTGTGCATCCGTGCCAATCAGCATGAGCTAGGGGAGGATATACTTTACCCGCTACTCCTGCCATGTTGACTAAAATCATCGCAGCAATGGTAATACCGCGAAACACATCCAGTGAGAACAGGCGCATAGGGTAGATTTTATATATGAATATTTGATTTTTTACACGCTAGATTAGCAGAAGCTACAAGTAAGTTAAGATGCAGTTAGCTCCGCTATTCCCGTTGTTTTATCGCATTCTCCAACCCAGTTTTCCTAACTGTCTTTGGAGTGGTAATCGTGATTATAAAGCGATCGCTCTGACTTTTGATGATGGACCTCACCCGGAATACACACCCCAGGTATTGGCAGTATTAGACCGCTACAATGTCAAGTCCAGCTTTTTTTGCTTGGGTGCTTGTGTTAATCGTTCCCCAGCTATTGTCAAAGCCATATGCGATCGCGGACACTGGATCGGATTACATGGTTATGATCATCGTTCTTTTCCCACCCTCTCCCCAAATCAACTGCAAGAAAGTTTAAAAAGAACTCAAGCTGCGATCTACAATGCTTGTGAATTGACACCCGAACAAGTGTGTGATGTTCGACCCCCCAACGGTTTGTTTACACCCCAAACTTTACAATTATTCTTTAAATGGAATTACCGCCCAGTTATGTGGAGTGTTGTACCAGAAGACTGGGTAAGGCCGGGAGGAGCTACTGTAGTCCAACGAGTTCTTAAACAAGTGCGGAACGGTTCACTAATTGTTTTGCATGATGGTGCTTGTGGTGGACAAGATGTTGCTGTCACTATCCAAGCACTAATTCCGCAATTAATACATCAAGGCTATGAATTTGTGACTATTGATACTCTTTGGGAGCAAAAAAACAACCATGACTTCACAGCCAAGAATTCAGTTTGACACTCTGATGGTCTAAAGACACTGAGATTCTGCTGACAGAGTAACTTTAGGTCTAACCCCACAGTCTTACTCTCGCTACGATGGTCAAACACCGTCTACCCAGTCGGCTAAAGTCTAAGCCTAGCTTACTCGCTAGTTTTGACCAGAAAAGACCACGGTGGTTTTAACCACCAAGTCGCTTCCCTCTCAGGGCTAAAGCCGCTGAGTTTCCCGCTTACCGCGATATTTTTATGAACTTAGGATACAAAGCCAACTATTTCCAATTGGCTGCTTCCTCTTCACTAAGAGGATAAGAAGGGTATGCTGAATCTTCAGTACCCAGCAGATTATGGATTTCACGTAATGAATTTGGTTGATCTGTAAAATTGTGAGGTGAATCACTCCCACGTTCAATCAGGTCTTCAACTTGGCAATTCAAAGCTTTGCAAAACCTAATAATTCTTTCAATATGCTCTATCCCAGTTCTACCGCTTTCCCAGTTCTGAATCGTGCTTTCAGTTACGCCTACAAGACGAGAGAGTTCAAGTTGAGTTAGCCCTGCTTTTTCACGGAGCGAAGCTATCCTTGGTTTTGGCTTCTTTTTCACAGCTACAGCACTTTTATTTTATCTATATCAGTCGTATATTCTATCACCAAAAGAAAATAAAGCCTAGAAAATTACTAATTTTTTTTCTTTACACTATATATACTTAATTGTTTTTGCTGAGACTATCTATAAAAGCTTTAATAAAATATACACAACCATATTTCCCCAGAAATTTCAGCGGTAATGGATAAGTAAAATCAACACTTTTGCGCCTATAAGAGCCGGAAACCCACTCCTTATAGGCGTGGGACAAATGCACAGATTTAATTACTGCTTCTCTCAACTGGAAAAGTTATCTACCCTGACATCCTTCCAAATATCGGAAACTTGCCAACCTGAGTTACCAAGAGATTGGACTATGGGATGAGTACGTACAGGAATGTAGTTAATCTGTCCATTCTCTATATATTCCGGATATTCCTCAACCACAGCTTCTGAGACATTAACAGTGTCTGCTGGAAAACCTTGTTCTTCTGCTTCCTCCATCAACTTGATTTTATCGAGGAGAAGCTTTTCAGATTTTTTGATTAGTTTCATATTAAGTTCAAGAATTGCAAACCTGGACAATAAAAAACGAAAATCTTGATATCGATTTTGAAAGAGACCTTTGTAGTCCTTCAAGCATCGTCAGAGATATCCGCAAAAAGATATTATTAACTTTGGGGTAAAAAATTTACTTGACAATTACTGATCTAAGCAATTGCAGTTAAAACCACTCTCCCGCGCATTAATCACGGGAGATTATGGGTTAAATCAATAATCACAGGCAGTAATCCTGCTACATTGCCTCACCCACTGGACAAAGCCTTACCCAAAAAATGCATTTTAGCATTAATGAACTGATAAATTCAACCATCTGCTGATATCTGTCGGCTAGAAATCACTTGCTGATTGAGGTTACCGGATGCGGTTGACTTAGAGACAACACCAAAGGCTGATGTTTCCACAGCATTAACTGAACCCGATTGAAAATTATTCCACCGTCACGCTCTTAGCGAGATTACGAGGTTGATCGACATCCAAACCACGACGGGCGGCAATATGATAGGCTAACAATTGCAAAGGAATCACTGTCAGAATAGGCGATAATAACTCATCTACCTCAGAAACGGGGAGCAGATGGTTAAAAATCTCCCCAGCTTCCCCATCATGGATGGGAGTTACACCAATTAAGCGGGAATCTCTGGCTTTGGCTTCTTGGGCATTAGAAAGCACCTTTTCATAAACACTACCAGGAACAGCGATCGCCACTACAGGAACTTTCGCCTCTAATAAAGCAATGGGGCCATGTTTCATTTCCCCCGCTGGGTAACCTTCAGCATGAATATAGCTGATTTCCTTTAATTTTAAAGCTCCTTCTAAAGCAACGGGAAAGTTGATCCCCCTCCCCAAAAAGATAAAATCCTTGGTTTCAGCAAAGTCATGTGCTAAGTGTTCGGTTAAAGTTTCCTGACTTGTCAAAGTGCCCTCAATTTGTTGAGGAATTTGCTGCAACCCGTGAATAATTTCTGCTAGCCTCTCTGGTGAAACTGTCTGGCGACGTGCTGCTAAATCTAGAGCTAAAGCGTAAAATGCCATCAGTTGGGCGGTAAAAGTTTTGGTTGCTGCCACCCCAATTTCAATTCCTGCTAAGGTGTTGATCATATGGGGAACCATTAAACCTAAACTGCTTTCTGGACGATTGGTAATACCTAAAAGTCGGGCTTGATATTTGTCTTCTTTCCCTTGACGACGGTCTTTTTCCATACTTAAAGCCGCCAGTGTATCCGCAGTTTCACCAGATTGGGTAACACCAATAATTAACGTATTCGCTGTTAAGGGTGAAGGTGCATAGCGATACTCAGAAGCATAATGTACTTGAGTAGAAATCCCTGCCAGTTGTTCAATTAAATATTTGCCGATTAATCCTGCGTGCCAACTTGTACCACAGGCAACAATATTAATTTGTTCTAGGTCTGTGTAAAATTCATCAGGTAAGTTGAGGTTAATTGGTGACCTTGATTCAGTCAAATTAGTACCAGTACGAAAGTAAGCAGCTAAACTAGCTCTAACTACCCCCGGTTGCTCATGGATTTCTTTGAGCATAAAGTGTTTGAATCCCTGCTTTTCTACCATCGTGGGATTCAAATTCAGCAACCGGGGTTGTTTTCTCAACCTATACCCGGCAAAGTTATAAATTTCTACGCCTAATGGTGTCATTCTAGCGATTTCGCCATTTTCTAGCGGTAAAATAGCACGGGTATGAGCCACAATGGCTGGAGTGTCAGAGGCGCAAAAGAACTCACCTTGACCAAAGCCAATCACTAAGGGGGCTTGTTGACGCACTACAATCAACTCATCTGGGTGGTCAGCAGAAATAACTGCGATGGCAAATGCACCCTGAAGATGGTTAACGGCTTGGCGAATTGCTTCTAATAAAGGAGATGGGGAGGTAGGGAGATGGGGCGTTGGGGGATGCTTTAGAAATTCGGCTATGAGATGGGGAATTACTTCGGTGTCAGTTTCGGAAACAAACAGGTGTCCTTTTTGTTTAAGTTCTTCGCGCAATTCCCGGTAGTTTTCGACAATGCCATTTTGTACCACCGCCACACGCATGTTATTGTCCATATGGGGATGGGCGTTGTGTTCTTCCGGTTTACCATGAGTCGCCCAGCGGGTGTGACCGATACCAATTTGGGCAGGAGTTGCTATTTGTTCGAGTTTAGAACGCAGGTTGTGTAGTTTTCCTTTGGCGCGAACACATTTTACCTCATCTTCCCATACGGTGGCTATACCGGCGGAGTCGTATCCCCGATATTCTAGTTTTTCTAGCCCTGCCAGTAAGATATCTGTTGCTGATTGAGTGCCTATATACCCAACGATTCCACACATGACTGACACCACCTGGTTTCAATATACTGCAATCTAGTCTAGTTGCCAGCAGAACAGCGGCATTCTCTCCCAAAAAAAAAGGAGCAATTAGCTCCCTATGCTACCAGCTATGGTAATGGTTTTTTACTTTTCCTAAAAAAAAATAAAAATGTCGTAGGGTGAACATATCCACCCTACAATCGTAAATTGTCAACCAAATCAGGAATTTAAAGTCAATTCCTTAATAAGCTAGACCCATACTGCGAGTTGTCTCAGCCCCTAAGTAGACTCGAATGCTTAAAAAGTCAGTAGGGCAGGCTGTTTCACAACGCTTACATCCCACGCAGTCTTCGGTGCGCGGTGAAGAGGCAATTTGAGCGGCTTTACAGCCTTCCCAGGGCACCATCTCCAACACGTCTGTAGGACAAGCGCGGACGCACTGGGTGCAGCCAATGCAGGTATCGTAGATTTTTACGGTATGAGACATTGAAAAAAGGCTCCTTTCCAGTGTTCTTCTCTGCAAAAGAATCATATATCAAAGCATAGTTTACAGCAGTAGCTTATCGTCCGTAATCAAAAGGCTACATAACTTTAAACAATGTAATAGCCACTGGGGAAATTTTATATTTGCTAAATCTCTCTATTGCCTATATATCAATGAGAATCAATGGGTGTATTTACTTTTATGCCGGCTCAAAGCCCTGCTATTTGTAAACTTATATGAAGTGAAAGTCAACACAAATCAAGTCAATCTGGGATTTCTCCATAGTAATTATAGACTATTACAGCAAAGCAAATAGTGATCGGCGATCGCCAGCGATCGCGGTGATTTGGTCAGCTAGAGTAGTTTACTGCGATAGGATTTGTATAATGTAAATCACATCACATAAATTTATTTATGGAGCCAGAGTCTTTAGCAACTGAGGTGATTCTGACACATGGTCACCAGTCACTCGGTAGAGTCCAACTTGATTGGACACCCCAACCAGGAAACTATGTCGATTTTGAAGGTAAAACTTATGCGGTATTAGAACGCCGCCACAGATACCAATTTAAATCGGGACGTTACCACTTGCGGAATATAGCCCTTTACGTACAGTCAGCCAAAAGACCAACAGAGAAAACCTTAGTCAAGGGACGTTGGGTAATAGGTGATGCTACCTGTATCTATAATGCACAGTCAGAAATCATCCGCTGTGCTGTCAACCCGGACGGACCGTGTGAGTCTTGTCGTTTCTACGAAAAAATAGAAGTGAGAAGTTAGGTGTCAACAATTCCCTAATACTTCGCCCACAATTAAACGGTTACCATTGACAAAATCCCATCCCGACTGGGGACGTTTACCGGCTAACTGAACCTCTCGTAAAAGTAGCAACCCCTGACCAGTTTGGGCAATAGGGCCAATTCCCTTGGCGATGCTTACCACTTCTCCTATACTCCCTGATCTGGTTGATAAATCAGGTAATTTTTCGTATATTTCTTTTATTTCAGTTGTCGAATCGTCACAGTAAGCATCCCCAATGGGAATAGAGGCAATAATTTTTATTCCTTGATCACGAAAGGTGGTTGTACAATTGGGGTAAAAGCCTCTAATTTGGTTGTGTAATTGAATAGCAGTCTTTGACCAGTCTAATGTGTAGTTGTGCTTTGTAATCAAAGGCGCGTAAGTCGCTTCTGAGTCATCTTGAGGAACAGGTTCAATTTCTTGATTTTGCCAATGGAATAAAGTTTCTACTAATAAATCTCCACCCATTACAGATAGCCTCTGAGCTAAATCCTGGGAATTATCTAGCAATGCAATCGGTGTGCTTGCCTTCAATAACATAGCTCCGGTATCCATTCCTACATCCATTAACATTGTGGTGATTCCCGTTTCCTTTTCACCGTTATAGAGACACCACTGAATTGGTGCTGCACCACGATACTTAGGTAAAATCGAGCCATGGACGTTAATACAACCTAACCTGGGCATATCCAATATTTCTGCTGACAAAATCTGTCCATAGGCCACGACCACAAAGACATCTGCATCAGACTGTTGAAGTTGGGTTAAAGTCTCAGTATCCTTTTTAATCCGTGGTGGTTGCCATACAGGCAAGTTATGGTCAATAGCAACGGTTTTGATGGGGGAAGGGATTAATTTATTTCCCCGTTCACGGCGTTTATCAGGTTGGGTGACAACTGCTAAAATCTCAAACTCTGGTTGATTTAATAATTTTTCTAGGGTAGGAACGGCGAAGTGAGGTGTTCCAAAAAATACTATTTTCATTAGTTATTACTTGTTACGTAGGTCATCTGAAATGATTTGTCTTTCCCCCAGGACAAAATACAAATAAAGTCCTGACTCAAAACCAATTTAGATAATTCTATAGGATTTTCGCCCACTGATGTACTTAGTAGTAGTTGCGTAATAAATCAAAACACGGATAAATAATCTGGCGTTACATGTCCTGATAAATCACCCCGTTCCCGACGGTACGGTGTCCATGAACCAAGCTTATTAGCAGTAACACTGCAAAATGAATTTTTTTGATGTTAAAGTGGTTTCATATTGGCGAAAATCAAGTTTCCTTGATAGACTATATATAGTGGGTTAAGCAGCTAATCAGTTGGTGTGAACTCTCGGCAGTATTAGTCTTCCTATTTGGCTATGTTTCACAACCAGTCATTTTAGGCTGACTGAATCAATCTGTGTGATGGGTTTAACCCCTATTTGGTTAAGAGTTTAGTTGTGTTTATCGAACTCATGAGATGGCGATGCCTCAATTTTTCCAGAAATATTAGTTTCTATCTTAGGGTAGATGGTCAAGCTGTTTTCTTAGTTTTATTGAGTTGTGCATCATCTTTCTCAACTTTTGAACTAACGCCTGAATTTTACCTTGATCAGGCTCTGCTTTCTTGTAGCAGGAATCAATAGGGTAAGGAAATGTACCATATTGTATGTAGCTAATAACTATAGAGTTACTCTGCATGACTTTTTGATGGCAAACCTCCAGGAACACAATTACAATCTCTCTGTAAACAGGTGCAAATTATTATGATACTAAACTTTTGTCAAGTTCTGCAAAGTTTCAACAAATTATCCAGTTTAAATCGTTAAATGTAGAAATTTGTAGTTATATCTTTAATTATCTAATTATCGTCTGCTTCCTTGCTGCCTAGGTATTGCTCTTCACACAGCACGCCCTCCTCCCTAGAGAGTCCACATATGCTCAAACCCTTCTTGCTATCAGGATGGTTCCGCCTCCAACCATTTCTCAATTATTTTGTTCTGGTGATGCTGATCACCCCCTTAGTTGCTGTATCGGTTCACTCTACCTCAGCAAAACAATCAAAAGCAGTCACAAATATGGCCACTGCACGGTCAGAGTTTGACTCTGCTCCTTTGACAGTGGCTAGTATAAATGAACCTTATTTAGTTGAAGCATTAACAACATCTCCCATCATCTCTTTGACGGCAAAATCTCGCACTATGCCATTGTTAATGGCTTCTCTTGGGGAACAGTCAAGATTACAAAACGGGGCTTACTCTTTGCTAACAGATATTGAGTCCCATCATGTTTCACCATTCACAGGAGGAGAACTAGTAGTAATTCCAGAAACTCCTGTGAGTAAATTTAATTTAGGGCAACAATTCCCACAGCCTGGGAATAGCCTTCATGCACAGTTCCCTAATGAATTGCTGATGGCTAAATCATTGAGAAAAACTCCTCAACAATTGCCAGAAATTTTCAGGCGAGAAACACCTGTGATTGAAGAACTGGATGAAGCGCAAGTAGGAGAGATTGATCCCATAGGAAGCCCCCATCCCATTCCTTGGAAATGGATTCTCGCTACCCATGAGGCGATTAGTGCTAACGGTGGTTCGGGGGTTCGCTATTACCGCAGTGTGCCTGTGAGTTCTCCAGATGGTAGATATATTGTTTACAGTAGGGTGCAGCTAGAAGTAAAACCAGAAATGTATAACAGCAAAGTTACCAGTGTGATGTTTCTGGAAGATACGCAAGCTAAAACCTTGCGGGTGATGCTTTCAACAGGTCCGATAAGCGATCCTTTGTTGAACACAAAGGACTCATCAGTGGTAGCAGATACTGGTATGAGTGGTCAAATTGGGGTTTTAGTTCCTGTTAGCTGGTCAGAAAAAGGCGATCGCTTTTTAGCACGTAAATTTAAAGGTAAGTTCAACACAGGCGATTCTACAGACCATGCAGTCATTTGGGACATGCAAAAAAATTACATTAATACTGTTGCTCCTGCTCGTGAGGCACATGAGCATGAGAAGATAGCCGTATTATTGGGTTGGAGTAAAAACAAACCTGATCATGCACTTTTCCGTTCAGGAGAAATGGGAGAAGAAAACTGGCCTTTGGTGCAAGTTACTACCGATGGTCAGACTTTAGATACAACAGATGCAGATCAGCCTATTACTTTTGGTCAAAAAATTACAGAAGTTTGGCCAGGTCCACAATTTGCTTCTCGATAGCTTCTAAATGGTCAGCCTGACTCCCGTTGTCATATAATCACAACGGGATTTTTTTTACAACAATTAAAGCTATAGAATAAATTTTTCTATTTAGTGATTTACCTAACTACTACTATTCTAACTTTTCACTGTTTTCTAATTGATTCAGGGTTTGTTTGACGCGACGGATAGGTAAATTAGCAATCAAGGCTGTGGTGCGTTGGTTGCTTTCTAAAGAAAACTCTAGTCCCTCTGCCTCAATTTCCACATAGCGACAAACTATCTCTAGAATTTCCTGTCGCATTTTTTCTAACTTTTGCGGGTCTAAATCAACGCGGTCGTGGGCAATCACCAGTTGCAAGCGACGTTTCACTTGTGTGCGACTGCTGTCAGGACTACGTAAAAATAATCGTTCTATAAGTTCGAGAATCATTGCCAATAGGTTTGCGGAGACTGGAACATGAATTAAACAATCTTTGTCCATAACAACCTTCGCAGACGGGCGAAGAGGCTGTCGTGGGGTGAGTCCAGATCAAGAAAATCGACCTTTTCTCCTTCCAATCTACGGGCAATATTATCAAAGGCTATGGCAGCTAAAGAGGGGGTTTCCCCTAATACTAAAGGTTCGCCGCGATTGGTAGAGACAATAACACGGTCATCATCCGGTATCACCCCGATGAGGGGTATTGCCAGAAGTTCCTGAACGTCTTGCACAGACATCATATCATTTGCTCGCACCATTGCTGGTCTGATGCGGTTAATGATTAAATGAGCACGCTTAATTCCTTGTGCTTCTAATAACCCCACTACTCTGTCAGCATCGCGAACTGCGGAAATTTCAGGAGTAGTGACAATTAGGGCTTCTTTTGCCGGGGCGATGGCATTTTTAAACCCATTTTCAATACCAGCCGGACTGTCAATAATCACGTACTGAAACTTTTGGGCTAGTGCATTCACTAGCAATTTCATTTGTTCCGGAGTGACTGCGTCTTTAGAACGATTTTGCGCTGCTGGTAGTAATACAAGATTGGGCTGTCGCTTATCTTTAACCAAGGCCTGTTCTAATCGACACTCCCTAGCCAGAACTTCCACCGCAGTATAAACTATGCGGTTTTCTAGTCCCAGTAACAAATCCAAATTTCTCAGACCAAAATCCGCATCAACTAAAGCTACTTGACGCCCCATTTTGGCTAAAGTCATGCCTAAATTTGCTGAAACTGTGGTTTTACCCACTCCTCCTTTACCGGAGGTAATGACAATAATCCGAGTCATGATAGAGTTGCGCCCGATGAGGGTTCAGGAAATATAGTAAATACTTATAGCACCTGATTTAACCTATTTAATTGGTTTCTGGAAAAATCATTAGCCCTGGCGATGCGAATTCCTTCGGAGGTAATGTGAGCCACTTCTGGAAAAGTCGGCATTGGTGATTTCTCTGGAGACCTAGCTACAGCATCCGCGATCCGCAACTGGGTTGGTTCCATTTGCAAGGCCATAATCAGACACTGACGATTGCCTCCGGCACCCGCATGAGCAATTCCACGTAATCTTCCCCATACTACAATATCTCCTTGTGCAACTACGATACCACCTGGATTTAAATCTCCTAAAATAACTACTGTGCCAGGATGACGAATTTCAGTCCCGGAACGTACTGTCATTTCTAGATATAGGGCATCTGCTGAGGTGGGTATAGCAGTTTTAGACTGGGAATTGAGAGAACTTTCTGGTGCAATCTGTTCGACTGAATAACCAGAGGTGACAGCGGCGATCGCCGTTTGCCGACGACTGGTGGCTACAGATTTCAAATCCAGTTGCGCCTCACCCAAAGCCTCAGCGAATTCTTGTAGTTGTCGTCCATCTAACAACCGGTCTTTAGCGATTAAATGTACTGGTCTGCTAGATCTGCGAAAGCGTTCGCTGGCATTTAAGCGCAACTTTAATTGTTGCCAAATCTCAGACCAGGCGAGTTCTGAAGCTGGTATTTGAGACTCATCTGGCAAAACTACCAACAGTCTTTCTCCCTCACTTTTTAACTGCACTTGGATATGGTTTTTTAAACTATTCTCTGCTGTTAATGACTCAGGAGGGTCACTATCCAAATCTATATCATCCAACTGAGACAGAGAATCTACATCAGTAGGAATAGAGTTTGAATCTAGATCATCCGATTCAGAATTTGACTGTAAGTAAAGGATAACAGAATTTAGTTCTGCATCCGGGATAATATTATCAGAAGGAGTCTCAATATTACCGGACTTCAACGCCCCACCCTCTGCAAAGCTAGGATTTACCTCTAAATCCGGAATATGAGACGTTAATCCTGCATCAGGGAGTGCAGAATTTGACTCTAAATTGGGGATATGAGAATCAGAAGTCATGCAGCACCAACCAAAAGATACACCGAGTAATTATCAATATTAAGTCAGTTGTAAAATCCAAAAATTTTTTTACCTATGGCTTTCTAGTTAATCTTCTGTAAATTCTCGCCAAGGCATCAGCATCGCCGACATTACCAGGAAACAGCACCACTGGTAAATTGGGAAACTGAGGGTGTTCCGCAGTGGTGATCACCATTGAACAACCAGCTAAAATTTGTCCCAGTAACCGGGCTGAATTTAAACACAGTCCGGTACTTAAGACATCGTTGGAAGTTATCCCACCCTTGCTGATTAAAAATCCGATATCAGATGGTAAACCCCGGACAATATCCATCAATAAACCCGAAACTTTCAGCCCAAATTCTAACCTACTGTTGATATCCTGAAAAGTTAGTTCCTGACGACTGGTATAAACTACTGGTGTTTTACCACCATTATGTACCGCTTTTGTAGTTTCCACAATCTCGGTTAGCAGTTTAGCCGATTCATTCACCCCATTATCCAGTAATCGTGCTACATCTACTTCAATTCCCACCGTCCCCTCCACTTGCAATAACGACTGCAACTGCTGAGTGGTCTTTTTCACGTGGGAACCGACAATTACTGCACCCGGTTTTCCGTCCCGCACATATTCCGCCATGTTTTCAGCGGCAATGGGTTGAGGAGGTAAGCCCGCCAAAGCTGTTAGAATACTGGCAGCACTGCGAAACAAAAAGCGTTTTCCTTGACTTGCTGCTGTTAGCACATCTACCGCAAAGGAGTTGAGATCCGCTTGTGTCTCACCATCTACCACGGCGCACTGATTATTACTCAGTCCCAATAAGCGTTCTAAACTACCACTGCGAATATCCTCCAGTAAAAATCGGGTTACAGATTCCGCACTAATACGCCCCTGAGTCTTTTCATCTACATATTTGGGTAAGTAACTGTGATGGTAGCTGAATACGGAATCACGGGCAAATTCTGTTTCATGTACTGGGGTCGGTATACCATCAATCATCAGGTAGTGTACGCTGTCGCGGGTGATGCGACCACCTTCAAAAAATGCCGGGACAAGAAAATGAGCGTCAAACGGTCCGAGTTCTTGGGCGATCGCATCCGTTTCTATGGGATAATGTCCTCGCAGTGTTGAGTCGGAACGGCTAACAACTAAAAAGTCAGTTATATTTTCCTCTCTTAACGCCTGTTTTAACTTTTGACAGACTTCTCTAGTCACGGCAGCTGCTGACTCCGGCGGTAAGGATCTCGTATTTGTCAGGACAAAGAATATTGGTGAATCATCTTGCAAGCCGAGGCGTAAAGTATCTACATCCCACTGCATCAACAGTAAGCAACTGTGGACAGTTTGCGAGCCTGTGGGGTCATCATCTAAAACAATAATTTTGGGTCTATTATTCATAAATGTGTTTTATTTACAAGTATTTTTTTATTATCCCGCAAAATGCGTTGGCAGTAACTTTTACTGATAGAAGATTTTTTATTTAACCACAGATCATCAACACAAATGAACACAGATACCCCATATTACATTATAGAGCGGTACTCTTAGAGGATGTTTGTCAATTTATGATTAGTGTATCAAATATTGTTTTACCCCTCCCTAACCCTCCCCTTGTAAGGGAAGGGGACTGGATTTTATTGTTTTTTGTGTGTTCGGTGTGTTCCGCAATCCTTCCCATTCCCCATTCCCTGTTCGGTGTGTTCGGTGTTTTCCTGTGTTCCCTAAGATAAAAATTACCTGTTTAAAACTTATCAAACAACCTTTAAGAATCTTATAACTTTTGTCGGCACTATTGTACCTGACTTAAATAAAAGTTGCTGTGATAGTACGGAATTTGGATATTTACTATTAAACTTGTTTTATTTGCTGGTATTTTTTTGATATTCGAGATTTCTTGACACACATATAATAATACAGCATTTATCAGTTTTATGAAGGATAAAAAATTAATTTTATCACATTTATGGTTTACGTAGCTTAGTAGTTTGTACATACCTTGATCTGAAAGATTTTTTTAATCTTCTGAAAATATTTGCATATCCGACTCAGGCTAATACATAATTTTATGATTGAATGATTTCTTATATAAGTGTTTGTTAATGAATTAAAAGATTTTGAATATCTTCTGTGCTATGTAATTTCTGGTTTCGGTTTTTTAGTCATAATTTTAGCTAAAAATCAATGTATTTCGTTAGTATTTTTAACACGATTATCATATGATATTGCTAATAAATTGTGGTTCTTCTGTTACTTTTATGGATAATCAATAGTAAAATGCCAGTTTAATAAACTGCGTAATCTAAAATTACTGAAATTACGGAAGCCATATCCAAGTCTTTTAATTAACTTGAGTTTATTATTAATTCCTTCTACAGTACCACTTGTAGTTTTACCGTCAAAATAAACGACTATTTCACCGAACCATCTAACTATTGTACCTATACTTTTCGGAAAGTATGAAAGTGATTCATACATCCAATCCAATAATTTTATTATACTATCTCCCCATGATTTAGTTGTTTCAAATATATCTCTAAATTCTTCTTTTAGTGAGTGCATTTTGGCAAGTTTTGGTGACACTTCTTGCACAGACATTAATTTTTCTTTCGGCTTTTCATTGAGAGAGTCTTCATTTTTAATCAAGCTATATTTGCTTTTGTTTAACGCCTCCAACATTCGTGATTTTTCCGATTTATTATCTAGCGCCATAGCTGCCTTCTTTTCCGTTTTACGCATACTATCTAATTCATCATTTACTTGTTTCATTACATGAAATCTATCAGCAGTTACATTAGCATTTGGCATTAACTCTTCTACTAAACTTTTATAAGGAGACCAGAGGTCAATGCTAACTTCTTCAATTTTATTAAGTATCTCAAATCTCCAACTGACAATAACTTCACGGATATCGTCTATTCGTCTTGATTGCACTATCTCAATTGGTTTATGACTATCTAAATCTACTATTACTGCTAAATAGTCTCCTTGTCCTTTAACTAAAGCTATTTCATCTATACCTAACCTTTTTACCTGACTTAAATTTATATTTAATATTTGCTTTCCTTGATTTTTTAACATTGATTCTACTTCTTCGTCACTTAAATCATTTCTTTCGGCAACACTGCGTATGTTACTATTTAATACTTGTTGCACTATATCTATCGCTAATCTTTTCGTATATCCTTTACTTTTATCTACAAAATCTAGGTTTTCACTAAAAAGTTTCTTACACTTGTGACATTTAAATTGGCGACGATTTATTTTTAATAGAACTGGTTTTTTACTCCAAGCTAAATCATGGATCATCCGCCAGTGATTCTGATGTATACTATGAGTGATTTGTCCACAGGATGGACAAGTCGAATGATTCACCCCTTTTTCTAGTGTTATAATTATTTCTCCCCCTTCAATTTCTTGAAAATCTAATACTTTCATATCGGGAAGATTCAAGATTTTCTCTACAGTAAATTTCATGGCGATCGCCTAAAAAAATATGATATTTATAATATATAATATAATATGTGTGATAATTAAAGTATGTTAGATGTTGCTTAAATGCTTGTAGAGTATATATTACAGACATTGATATCACTCAATTATAGTCATTAAAAGTTACTAGATTTCCCTAGTAGCCATAAAAATGCCGGAAGAACCTAAATTGTTTTGTGCCAATATTGCTCATGCAACTAGAAATAAAACCATTTACTGTCAAGAAAAGGTTTCCCTTGACTATTAGTCGCGGAACAACATCCCAAACAACAAACCTATGGGTAAAGATTTTACACGATGGCATTGAGGGTTGGGGGGAAGCATCGCCATTTGGTGTAGGTAATCATGCCCAATCTACTGTTCTGATTAAACAGCATTTGCAGGAACTAGCACCAATATTAAAAACATTTAGCCCGTTACAACGACAGCAAATTGAGGTAATTTTAACACAACGGCAGGCTCCCTCATCGGTGAGGGCAGCGCTGGATATGGCTCTATGTGACTGGCTAGGTAAGCTTGTGGAATTACCTCTGTGGCAAATTTGGGGATTTGACCCTAATGTTATAGTTCCAACTTCTGTCACAATTGGAATTAATTCACCGGACGCAGCCAGGGCGAGGACGCGGAACTGGTTAGAATTTATGGATGTTCGCCTTTTCAAAGTAAAATTAGGTAATCCTGATGGTATCGAGGCTGATCGGAAAATGCTGTTAGCAGTGCAACAAGAAGCACTAAATTTAGAATTATTCGTAGATGCAAACGGGGGTTGGAGTTTAGAAGATGCCATTTATATGTGTAATTGGCTAGCTGATTTGGGTATAAAATATGTAGAACAACCATTACCACGAGGGCAAGAAACAAGTTTAGCCTCACTCAAAGAAAAATCCCCTTTACCAATATTTGTGGATGAAAGTTGCTTTACCAACAGCGATATTCCTGATTTAGCAAACTATGTGGATGGTATAAATATCAAACTCATGAAATCAGGGGGACTCACAGAGGCTATGCGTATGGTACATACAGCCCGAGCTTATGGGTTACAAGTGATGTTCGGTTGCTATTCTGACAGTACACTAGCAAATACAGCCGCAGCACAGTTAGCACCATTAGCTGATTATTTAGATTTAGACAGTCACCTTAACTTAATTGATGACCCCTTTACCGGTGCATTGCTGCAAGAGGGGAGAGTTTTACCAAACGATTTACCTGGCTTGGGGGTACAATACAGTGCGTTTGCTGCTTAATCAAAAAATAGCAATTCTGCTACATGAAGGAATTACGGGAACTCAGGGTAAAACCGGGCTATCACTTTTACGCTACTGTCAAGCCCCCATCGTTGCCTTAATTGATCGCCAATGTGCGGGCAAATCTTTGTTAGAATTAACTGGGATCAAGAACAATGTGCCAATTGTATCATCATTAACCGCAGCACTCAAGTACAAACCGGAAGTACTAGTAATTGGTATTGCTCCTAAAGGTGGGGCCTTACCGGATGATTACTGGGAAGACATTAAAAATGCCTTACAAGCCGGGATGTCTTTGGTAAATGGTTTACACACACCATTGGCAAATATACCAGAGTTAAATGCTCTGCTCAAACCGGGACAATTAATTTGGGATGTACGTCAAGAACCGGCTAATTTAGGCGTTGGTAGCGGTTTGGCTAGTACTCTTCCCTGTCGGCGGGTGCTGACTGTGGGAACTGATATGGCAATTGGTAAAATGTCCACTAGCCTAGAATTACATTGGGAGTCACAGCGACGGGGGTGGCGTTCTAAATTTTTAGCTACAGGTCAAGCCGGGGTGATGTTAGCAGGGGAGGGGATACCCTTAGATGCTGTGCGGGTAGATTTTGCGGCCGGTGCTGTGGAACAAATGGTGATGGGTTGTGGTAACGACTACGACATTCTCTATATTGAGGGACAAGGTTCATTGCTGCATCCTGGTTCTACTGCTACTTTGCCTTTAATTCGTGGCTCCCAACCAACACAATTAATTTTGGCACATCGGGCGGGACAGGCTCAAGTGCGTAATCATCCCCATGTTGTGATTCCCTCTTTATCCAAGGTAATTCGCTTGTATGAAAGTGTCGCTAGTGCAGCAGGTGCTTTTGGGGATGTTCCTGTGGTGGGTATAGCTTTGAATACGGCTCATTTAGACGACTTGACAGCTCAAGATGCGATCGCGCAAACCACAGCCGAAACTGGTTTACCTTGCAGTGACCCTGTGCGTTTTGGGGCTGGGATTTTGTTAGATGCGATTATGAATAATTAAGGAACTCGAAATTTAAATATTAAAAACAATTTTATGCCTAGTAGCACCTGGAATCGTCATCACGTTCTTTCCCTGGCTGACTTCACAACCAATGAATACGATACAGTTTTACAAACTGCTGCTAGTTTTCAAGAGGTGCTGTCACGGCGGACAAAAAAAGTACCAAGTCTACAAGGACAGGTGGTGGCGAATTTATTTTTTGAACCCTCCACACGCACCCGCAGCAGTTTTGAACTGGCCGCTAAACGCCTGAGTGCAGATACCCTTAACTTCACCGCCGCCAGTTCTTCCATGACTAAGGGAGAAACAATTCTTGACACAGCCAAAACCTATTTGGCTATGGGAACTGATATTATGGTCATCCGTCATCGAGAAGCAGGAGTACCCAATGCGATCGCGCAAGAAATGGATCGTCTGGGAGTAAGAGTTAGCGTGCTCAATGCTGGTGATGGTCAACATGAGCATCCTTCCCAAGCACTGCTAGATTTATTTACGATCTGTACATTGATTGACCCCAGTCATCCCCGACTAGAACTCTTAAAAGATAAAAAAATTGCCATCGTCGGAGACATTTTACATTCCCGCGTAGCCCGATCCAATATCTGGAGTTTAACAGCCAGTGGCGCTCAAGTCCATCTAGCATCACCGCCCACCCTTCTACCTCAGTTATTCCAAGACTTTGTTTTAGAGAGCGGTCAAACTGACTCATCCCCAAAACTTAACCGTCAACTATTTTTACATTGGGAATTAGAACCAGCCTTAAAAGATGCAGATTTAGTCATGACCTTGCGCCTGCAAAAGGAACGCATGACAGCTCACCTACTCCCAAGTTTACGAGAATATCATCAGACCTTTGGCATTACACGCAAAAAACTACAACTGTGCCAGCCTCATGTTAAAGTCTTACATCCAGGGCCAGTCAACCGTGGTGTAGAAATTAGCTCAGATTTGATGGATGATCCAGAATTTAGCCTAATTCAGTCCCAAGTTACCAGTGGTATCGCTATTCGTATGGCACTGTTGTATTTATTAGGTAGTGGTAAAGATTCAGCTTAGTAGTGGGGGACTTAAGTCCCCCACTGACCGCAAAGCAATATACTACAACCGAAGAGAAGAGGCTGATCAACAACCCATAACTTCCCTTAACTGTTACTCTCCAGTAATAGAAAGTCCGTCAACCCAAATTTTGGGACAAACTCCACCAGGGGTAAGCTCGACTTCTTTTTCTACATAAACTATCGACTTCAGGAGTTCCAAGAAATCACCCGCAACAGTGGCTGATTCAATACTAGTTCTCACACCATTATTAACTAACCAGCCATCAAAAGGCAGAGAAAACGAACCTTGTAAAGATTTAACCCCTGCATGGAGAGCTTGTAAATCATCAATCAAAACCACATTTTCCGCAGTTTCTAAGCTCAACTCCTGTGCGGGTGATGTAGCTGCAAAAACATGATAGAAGTTAGGACTAACGCTGACTTTTGCCCCAATACTAGCATTACCAGTCGGCTGGGTATTCATTCTTTTCGCAGTACCCGCACTGTGAAGAAAACTTTTTAAAACGCCATTTTCAATCAGGGACACCTGGCGAGTCGGAGTTCCTTCACCATCAAAACTTTCCGCACCCACGTTAGCAGGGTGTAGTGCATCATCATAAACTGAAAGCAAAGGTGAAGCAATTTGCTTACCTAAATCATCGGCATTAGACAAGCTTTGATTATCCAGAATACTTTGAGCATTGAACAGGTTAGAAAAAGCACCCAATAAACTTAAAAAAGCATCAGGAGAGAAAACAACTAGATATTTACCAGACTGGATTTTTTCATAGTTCAGGTGACTAATAGTTTTCTGGGCTGTTTCCTGGACACAACCATTAATGTCGAGACTATTTAAACTCCGCTCAACTCTAAAAGCGCTACCACTGCGTGGTTTTTTGCCATCTTCCTCAGTTTTGCTGTAAAGATAAATCGATGCTAAAGAATGAGATTCAGTTCTAGTAGCACCGTCACTATTGACATAGAACCTATCAATATCTCTTTGAGCTAAACCATTATAAGGCACACCCTTAATTGCCCCATGAGCCGCTAAAAGTTCCTTTTCAGCCGCCAGTAGACTGTTAATCAACTCAGCCACAGGTGCTTGGGGCGCTTTATCATGAGGTGTATAGGCAATAGGAACAGTGGACTCTGGACTAAAATCCGGGACATTTTCCTTCACACCAAAAAAACTCGCCTCGTAGGCAGTTTTTAAAGCTAATTCTAGGCCTTTGGGATCTACATCTGTGGTGCTGGTAACACCCATTGTATTCTCATCATTCCAGACGCGAACAGTTACCCCAGAACGATTTGAGGCTTTTACTTGTTTCGGCTCACCTTGGTCTACTTGGACGCTAGTTTCATCTATTGTTGAGCCGTAAATGTCAAATTTTTTAATACCAAGTTTACTAGCTTTTTCCTTGGCGTTATTGGCAATTTCTGTAATATTCGGCATAGTCAAAGGATTTCGTATTTGAGATTGTGTTGCGCCAAAAGTTTGGTTTGTGATTTTGTGCCTTGGTGGTGTATTCCATGTTGTATTAAACACGAAAACACCAAGACACGCAGGAATTTCTATCTGCCGCCAACAGTGATAGAATCAACCTTAATGTGGGGTTGTCCAACCGTGGTGTAGATACTGCCACTAACAGAACCGCAGAAGCCGGGAGCTAGTTCCAAATCTTGAGAACACATGGAAATCTTATTCATAATTTCCTTGGCTTCACCAATGAGAATGGCTCCTTTTAGTGGTTTAGTGATTTTGCCATTTTCGATTAAATAAGCTTCATCTACACTAAAGTTAAATTGACCTGTAGCGCCAACGCTACCGCCCCCCATCTTTTTACAGTAAATACCTTTATCAACAGAGTTAAATAAATCTTCAGTGGTGTAGTCCCCAGGAGCAATATAAGTATTACGCATCCGACTAGCAGCAGCAAAAGTATAACCTTGGCGGCGACCGCTTCCGGTTCTAGGGTGTCCAGTGCGAGAGGAGCCTGTTCTGTCTGCTAAGAAGTTTTTCAGGACACCTTTTTCAATTAATAGGGTTCTTTGAGCTGGCATACCTTCATCATCCATGTCAATGGTACCAAAGGCATTTTCTGCCCGTCCCTCGTCCCAAGCTGTGAGACTTTCGTGGGCAATTTTTTCACCTTTTTTGTCGGCGAATGGGGTTGTTTTGCGTTCAATTTGGGTAGTTTCTAGCAGATGTCCACAGGCTTCGTGGAAAATTACCCCACCGAAGTGATTCGCCATGATAATGGGGTAAGTACCTGAATCTACATAGTCTGCATAGAGCATTTTCCCGGCAGATTCTGCTATTTGTTCGGCTGCTTGTTGATAATCCCAAGTTCTCAAGAAATTAGCATCACTGGTGTTACCAGCGCGTTCCCCAATGGAGGCGCGATTAGCACCGTCAGCGCACAATAGGTTAAACCCCACCGATTGCGTGAGGCGAATGTCACGAGCAAATGTGCCATCACTAGCAGCAACTAAGACTTCTTGCCAATCTCGGAAATAGGAAGCCCGGCGAGATTGTACGTGACTAGCTTTTCGCTGCAGTTGAGCAGTACCATCTAAAAGCACTTCTCCCATTTCTCGGATGGAACTACACAGGGGTAACCAACCATCTTTGCCTCTTTTGGTGGCGTAGTCTCTGAGTAACTCTAGGTTAATTTCTGGGATAAAAGCATTATGAATAGGTAGTTGTAGTCCCAGAATGGAAAGACCTTTTTCTAAGGCTGCTTTTAAACCCCCAAAGGATAGGTCATTGGTGCTAACGTAGCAGTCGGCTGCACCGCGAAATACCCTCACCCCTGCACCAGTGACTAAACTGGGTGAAATGCTGGTAATAGCGTCGTCTTCTGCTAGACAACTAATGTAGTTACGACGTTCTAAAAAGAATTCGATCAGGTCAGCACCGGCGGCGCGTCCTAATCCTAGGAGGGTCGCCAGAGGGGCTTCCCAGGTGTCATCGAATCGCTCTGGAGTTGAGGAGTATTGTAGTGTGGGAATTTGGTTGGACAGAAGTAGTGTACTTGTAAGCATAGATAGCCTCGTCTGCTGGCGTTATCAGAGATTTGACTGAAAAACCTCTGGTGCCTTAACTCTAGCAAAATTCTGGGATTGGGGAGATGATGCTGCGGGGTTGTTAAACTGCTGTGAACACCTAGACAAAATTCGGATTTTCTGTGGGCGGTTATTGCTCTGAGTGTAAACTGGAGTTACTCAGGGGTAAATATTTAATTATACTCAGGATTTACTTATGAATTTCTCGTCAGCTAGATTATATTTTTACCAGGAAATTCAGGAGCATGAGGAGGCTATTGACTTAGCCAAGGCAGCTTTGTATATAGCTCAGGAAGAATATCCTCACCTGGATATTGCGGAATACCTCAATACCCTGGATATAATGGCTGGCGAAGTTCAAGAACGCTTACCCGCTTCACAATATCCTCTGCGAATTATCCAAACTATTAATCAGTATCTCTACGTTGATTTAGGATTTGCTGGTAATCAAAAGGAGTACTATGACCCCCGCAACAGCTTTTTCAATGATGTCATTGACCGTCGTTTGGGGATCCCCATTACTTTGGCGTTGGTTTATCTAGAAATTGCTCGTAGGATTGATTTTCCTATGGTAGGTGTGGGAATGCCAGGACATTTTCTGATTCGCCCGAATATTCCAGATATGGAAATTTTTGTGGATGCGTTTAATGGGGGTGAGGTGATGTTTGTAGAAGATTGTGAAAAACGATTATCTCAAGTGTTTCAGCAACCTGTGAGTTTACAGCCTGAGTTTTTAGAACCGGTAAGTAATCGGCAATTTTTGATGCGGATGCTGACTAATTTGAAATATATTTACCTCAAACAACAAAATTTAGCAAAAAGCTTGGCGGCTATAGAACGAATTTTGTTCTTGTTTCCTGGGATGATTTTAGAAGTGCGCGATCGCGGTTTGCTCTATTATCAACTTGGTGAATATGCCCAAGCTGCTGATGATTTGCAAACTTATTTGGATAAGGTTCCTCATGCTCAGGATGCGGTGGTAATTCGCAGCTTACTGGCTGAGTTGGACAAGGATTAGCTAATCACTAATGACTCTGCTACTTGTTTGAGGCGACTTAGTTGGGCTTGCATATCTTTTTGAGTCCAAGATGCGGCAAAGTTATTGAACCCCCAACTGACCACAGGATTAGGAATATTGAACTCAAAGCGATTGACAAGAAGTGTTCCTTGTGGTATTTGTTGACATTCCCAGCGATCGCGTCCTTGAAAGAATCCCTGAAATTCCCAAACCACTAAACCTGGTTCTCGTTCCACAACAACGCTGTATAAGCTGGGCTTAAGTAGGGGAACTTGAATAATAAAGCGACTTTCACTACCCACATCAGTACTCCAAACTGCCCCCACAGGTTCACAACACAGAGCAGGATTGAGCCAACGGTGCATGAGTGTTAAATCAGTAATGCAGCGTTCCACCACTGAAGCTGTGGCATTAATTTGAATAGATTGTTCAAAAGCTCGGGACATTCTACATTTCTCATCCTGTAGCTGTACTTAGAATATCGCAAAACTAGACATAGATGATTTAAGGTTTTAGTTTCACCTTTTGTTGTAATTCCTCCTTAATGCGGTTGAGGATAGATTGCTGGTCTAAGTTGGCCAAAATCCGACTAATAACTGCTTTGGGTGCTTCATCCCCCCAAGTAGCGCCATTGGCTAAATAAACCTTAGTAACTTGTCCAATACCATAGGAAGAAACCCCGGCCACCCCAGCTTGGGTAAGTGCTACTGAAATGTAAGGCGCAAAGGTGGCGCCAGCGGTAGCTGATGCAGAAATACCCAGCAGAGTTTTTAAGCCACTTAAGCCTAAATTTGCGAGTAACTCACTCAAACCGATACCGCCCATACTCAGGGCAATTTTTTGGAGCAATTGTACAGCACCACTTTCGCTCATAGGGATGCCATAGAGTTTAGACAAACCCAAAATCAAAGAAATATCAATTACTATACTACTAAGTATATCCACAACAGTAACCGGATTGAGAGCGATCGCTATTGCCTTAGTCATCACAGCCTTCCAAATCAACTGATTAGCATTTTGCTCCCTAATCATTAGTTTTCGCTCTACCAACTGCTCATTGACATTATCCGCATAAAGCATAGTATTGAGAGCCACCAAAGCCTTACCCTCACGCTGTAAAATCTCCAGAATTTTTAGTTTCAGTTCTTCAACCCGGGCTGTACTGGTACGTAACTGCACCCCCCTACTACCATCAGGGCGAATAATCGCGGTCCTCACCAGTGGTGATGCTGCTGTCATGACAATTTCCAGGGGAGTGAGTAACTCCCTGACCCGTTCATCTCGGATTTTGCGATAAATTGCCATGCGGTCGGATTCGGGATATTGGTCTACCTTGTTAAATACCAGAATTATAGGTTTACCGGCTTCCCGCAACTGAGAAAGGGCTTGATGTTCTATTTTTGTCATGTCCCCGGCAATCACAAACAAAATTAAATCTGCTTGCTTTGCTACCTGTTCAGCTAATGCAGCACGAGTATCACCATCTACTTCATCTAACCCAGGAGTATCAATTAGTTCCACCTGACATTGACCCTCCCCAGATAAAGTTACCCGTAAGGTAGGTTCATTGTCCCCGATTTTTTCTTCACTAATAGTCCAGTCAACTCTTTGGGAATTACGGGTGACTCCATGGAGAGGTCCAGTTTCAAACACGGTTTGTCCCACTAAGGCATTGAGTAGGGAGGACTTACCGCGTCCCACCATGCCAAAAGCAGCAATTTGTACTACCACACTGTCCAACTTACCCAGCATAGTTTCCAAATCAGCCAGTTCAACTTCCAAACCGCGTTTTTCCTGGGGGGTCAGGTCAACATTGGTAACTAAGTTTCGCAGTGCTGTTTGTGCTTGTTTATAGTTGAGTGACCTTTGAATATCCTCAAAACTGAAAATGGCACTATCAAGTTCTGCCTCCCAGTTAGGCGAGTCGCTGTGATGAGGTTCAGGCAAAGGCAATGTAGAAGTCATATCAATTTTAAATTGGCGATTTGGGATTTTATCCCGATATTCTTATCCTAGTTATTTTTAGCAGGAGATTGGGTGAATCAGTAGGGGTGCGCAGGGGAAGTTTTTCGCAATTACTAATGAGCAATGAGCAATGACTAACAAAACGTCCTAAACTGAAAAATGCATCTATTAGCGTTAGAATCTTGACTAAATCACCTGTGCGGAAAATAGTTATAGCCGGTAACTGGAAAATGTTCAAAACCCAGGCAGAAACCCAAGATTTTTTACAGGGATTTCTACCTCACTTGGAGGAAATACCCCAAGGGCGGGAAGTGGTATTGTGTCCTCCTTTCACTAACCTAAACCTGTTGTCCAAGAGTTTGCATGGTAGCGTCATCCAGTTGGGGGCGCAAAATGTTCACTGGGAAGAAAATGGAGCCTATACGGGCGAAATTTCTGGACCTATGTTGACGGAACTTGGTGTACGTTTTGTAATTGTCGGTCATAGCGAAAGACGACAATACTTTGGAGAAACAGATGCAACGGTCAATTTACGCCTCAAAGCGGCTCAAAAGCACGGTCTGACACCGATTTTATGTGTAGGCGAAACTAAAGAACAACGAGATGCTGGGGAAACTGAATCAATAATTACCGCCCAGCTAGATAAAGACCTGATAGATGTCGATCAGGATAATTTGGTGATTGCTTACGAGCCTATTTGGGCAATTGGTACTGGTGATACTTGTGAATCCACTGAAGCTAATCGGGTCATTGGTTTAATTCGTAGTCAGTTGAGTAATCCTCATGTTTCGATTCAATACGGTGGTTCAGTGAAGCCGAATAATATTGATGAGATTATGGCTCAACCGGAAATTGATGGCGCTCTTGTGGGGGGAGCCAGTTTGGAACCCGCAAGTTTTGCTCGCATTGTCAATTACAAGTAATTTTATCTATAACGCTTTTTCCCTGGCGGGTCCGGGGAATGCGTGTATTGATTTTATTCTTAATGTTTGTTTTTTAACTGAAAATGTCTATATGTCCAGCCAGTTAATAATTCGCGATCGCTGTTTTGTGTGGGGACAGCGAACTTATTTGATGGGTGTTTTAAATGTTACCCCTGATAGCTTTAGCGATGGTGGTCTGTTTAATCATAGGGTTGGGGCTTTAGCACAAGCACGAGCCATGGTAGCTGCTGGCGCTGACATCATCGATGTGGGTGGTCAGTCAACTCGACCGGGAGCGGAGCAAGTCAGTCTTGTAGAGGAACTAGATCGGGTACTACCCATCTTGGAGGCTATCCGACCAGAAATTAGTGTGCCTATCTCTGTAGATACAACTAGAGCAGATGTAGCCAGGGCATCTATAGAAGCTGGAGCGGATATAATTAATGATATTTCCGGTGGTACATTTGATTTAGAGATGCTACCTACAGTTGCTAGTTTAGATGTGCCGATTGTCTTGATGCACATCCGGGGAACGCCCCAGACAATGCAACAAATGACTGATTATGAGGATTTGATGGGAGAAATTTCTAGTTTCTTAGCAAAACAAATTCTAGCAGCAACTAGAGCAGGGGTTGACATCGAAAAAATTATCATTGATCCCGGGATTGGTTTTGCTAAAAATCATGAGCAGAACTTAGAAATTTTGCGCCGATTGAGTGCATTCAAAGCTCTAAATTGCCCTATTTTAGTAGGAGCATCCCGGAAAAGTTTTATTGGACACATCTTAAACCAACCAGACCCCAAAGCACGGGTCTGGGGAACAGCAGCAGCTTGTTGTGCAGCTATTTCTCATGGTGCTGATATCTTGCGAGTTCACGATGTTCAGGAAATGCGAGATGTGTCACTGGTAGCTGATTTACTATGGCGATAAAAATGGTAATTGTGGTTTCTCCTTGTGCAAACTGCTGTCATCGCCTAGCTGTTACTTTGTTGGTGAGTTATTGCTACTACCTTCTTGAGCTATGGAGTCGGCAATCAACTGGTTATAGACTTCATTAGTTTTACTGGGGTCTATGAAGACAATTTTAGCATTATTACTCTCACCAAGTTTTTGGCTAGCCACGACATAATCTTGAGCAACAAGATATCTAAGAATTTCCCGGCTTTCAGGATGAGAACGTAAAGCTTCAGAAATTATCTGCATTGAGGTTTGAGTTCCCTGGGCTCTCTTAATAGCAGCGTCCCGTTCCCCTTCGGCTTCAAAAGCCAGGGCCCGTTTTTTAATTTCTGCTGCTCGCTCTTCTTCCATGGACTTTCGCACACTTTCAGGCGGTGTAATGCTTTGAAGATCCAAGCGCAGAATCTCCACTCCCCAATTTTGTGTTGTTTGATTTAACTGATTTAAAATGGCTGTGTCCATTTCCGCACGGGAGACATTGGTTTCTTCCACAGTGTTTTGGGCGATGATTTCCCGGAGTGTAGTTGTGGCTAGTTGTCTGAGAGACCCTTGGAGATCATCAATTTCGTAGAAACTTTTCACTATATCTCTAATGCGCCAAAACAGAACAGCATCAACTTCTAGGTAAATGTTATCTCTGGTGATCACATTTTGAGGTTTGATGTCTATAAACTGCTCCCGTATGGTATCCTCCATCACAATCTGATCTACCAAAGGAACAATAAAATTGAGTCCAGACCCAAGCTTGCGGTGATATCGCCCCAAGCGTTCTACTAGGGCTTCGTTACCTTGATTAATCAATTTTGCAGATCCTAAAGCATAGGCTATGAGCGCTAAGACTATGGCAATAATTGGCTCCATATGTTCTCCTATTCAGCCTTTGGGTAAATTTAGTGTAAATCATATGGTACTACCTTAGCCTGAGATTTGAGTTTTCATGTTGGGTATGTAATTTTATTAACAGGAATTATGTGATTTAATTGACATTAATAGGGGGAGGGTGATTATTTGATCAGCGAACTTAGCCAAGGTTTGATATTTTCTGGTAAATCAGAATTCAAACGGAGGGGGAGTGCTACTGTGGAAAGAGATTGGGCGTAAGCTGGTGTGAGAAATGGTTGGTAAATTTGGGCTTGTGGTGTGTGTTGTTTGATAAATGCTAAGGTGACACCGCGAATTAACTGACGTAATGAGTGGGTTTCTTCCCCTCGCTTTTCTCTCACGATCGCAGTGGCCCCACTCATGGGATATGCGGGGTCATGAATACTCAAGTGAGTACCACCAATGGCTGTTAACAGGTACTTAGAACCCTGGAGTTGGTTAAAGGGTATGATTTGATGGGTTAAGGCTGGAGTAAGTACATCTTCAGTTCCCGCTAAGATTAATACAGGTTTGGCAATTTTAGTCAGACCGTTTGTACCGAAGAGTTTACCAACCAGGGGATTGAGTGCGATCGCGCTTTGAACTCGCCGATCTTGTAAATCTAGTTTATTCTCTTTTAAACTAGCTGCTGCACACTGTAACCAATCACCCGGTGATTCGCCAAAGGAAAGAGAAGTTCTGCAGAACTGTTGTAATTCTTTGAGGTTGACTTCTCCACCAACTAAGGCTAAAGCAGTGTACCCTCCTAAAGAGTGACCAATGACAGTTACTTGGTTTGTATTCAGTTTTCCTTGAAGTTGTCCCGATTGAGTATTAAGTTTTTCTAATTCGTTGAGCAAAAAGCTGACATCTTTGGGGCGCTCAATAAATTCAGTAGCTGGTAGTAGTTGAGCCAAATTCATGTAATTTTCAGCCCGACTGATGGCTACAGAGTTACTACCAGGATGCTCAATTGCAGCAACGGTAATTCCATGAGAAGCTAGATGATGTGCTAAATAGCTCAAGAATTGACGGTTGGCTCCAAATCCGTGGGAAATGACAACCAGTGGCGCTGGGGTGTAACTTTGACTCGAATAAATGTCTACAGGAATGCTGCGATTTCGTTCTCTGTCTTGTAGGATCAGGGTTTGCTGCTCAACTGCATTTTTTCCTTTACTAGCAGGGTCAAAGGTTGGTTGAAAAAGCGGATGATTTTTTACTAATAATTGTCGTTCTAAGAAAAGCCCGAGGACTTGACTTTGTAATTTGTTAGCGTTTAGTTCTAATGCAATTTGCAGTGCTGAAGTTGCATCAACAGTAATATTTTTTTGGGGATAGGCGCGCAAAAAACCAATTACACTCAAACCGTTGACTTGACGTACAGACAGATAGAGGGCCGATTGAATTGTTTCTATGGTGCTATCTGGTATTGCTGTTCTCAAAGAAGTAATTAACTGTCTACCTTGTGGCGATCGCAATAGCTCCTCCACAAATTTATCTGCAAAAGCTGGATCTAATTCCAACCTTCTCTCCAGTAATTTACCTACTTCTGGCGTTAACACAAAGCTATATAGCTGTAAGTGTTCTGGTAGTTTCCCAGATTTAGCAAATTTCTCTAAGTCAGCGATCGCTAGTGACTGTTGAAAGACACCTAAACGGATAGTAACGGTTTCTGCTGCTGTGGCCAAGGGAATACTCACACCCCAACCCAGAGCGAGAGTGAAACTGCATAGTAACCCATTAAGCAAGGATATTGGAGGTGGGTGTTTCCTGAACCACGAGGACATAAGATAATCCCATTCAAAAAGTAGTTCAACTAGTTGACTACTAATATCGGGTTAAAGTTGCGCCCCAGGAAATAAAGCCCTGGGGAACACCACCCAATTGGCTTAAAAGAAACCGAATATAGCCCTGAAGATTCCCAACAAACCACCTAAAGGATTGATTACCGCACCAACACTGTCACCAGTTCGAGCCAAACCGGAACGGTTGACTATGACAACATCATTATTGCGGAGTATGGGATTACTCTCCTCATTAATTCCCGCAGACAAATCAACCTTGACTTCCCGCTTAGTTACAGAACCATTAGGGTTAAGGCGAACTAAATCCACCGTATTGGTTCTAGCTCTAGCATCATTAAATCCACCTGCAGCCAACAAGGCCTGATTCAAGGAGCTATTAGGCTGAATCTCTACTGCTCCGGGTCTTTTCACTTCCCCGACCACACCAACTTGAATTGTTGCGGGAGATAAAGTACTGGTAGCCAATTGAGTAGCTTCTGCAGCGTTTATCTCAGTGGCAGTAGGAATAAAAATTGTATCTCCGTCCTGGACAATAATGTCCTGATTAACATCACCACTCCGCAATAATTTCCAGAGGTCGATATCTATATTTTGTTCTGAGCCTGTCCTTGTCGGTCGGCGCAGCTTAAGATTACGAACATCAGCTTCTGATGTAATTCCCCCGGCCAATTGCAGGGCTCTCATCACAGTAGGTACTGCACCGGCTCCTTCGCCACCTGATCCAACTACATATGAACCGGGACGATTGACAGCACCAATGATGGCTACAGTCCTTGGTGTAGTAGGGCTGGCGGCAAAGTTCGCTGCAAACAGATTACGTGCTTCTGCGATGTTAAAATTGGTTGCAGTTGGCACAACAATAGTATCGCCATCCCTGAGAGTAATGTCCTGATCTATCCGACCTGTCTGGATTAGTTGCTGTAAATTCAGGTTGACAACTTGCTCAGAAGAACGTCCTCTTTTACGTATTAATTGCACTTGAGTAACATCTGCTGCCAAGGTTACACCCTGAGCTGTGGTCAGTGCAGCTAAGACAGTGGGGTATTGTACACCGGGATTATTGCCAGCGCCTCCTTGTAAATTCAGGGTATAAGCTCCTGGCCTTGTCACTTCTCCGGCGACCAAAATGTTGATTGGACGAGGTGATAACAGATTAACTGAAATGAGGGGACGCTTGAGAAACCGAGAATACCTCCGTGCTATTTCATCAGCAGCCTGTTCGGTTGTTAGACCGAGAACAGGTACACTGCCAATTAAAGGTAGGTTGATTGACCCTCCGGGTGGTACTTGATATTCGCCAGTATATTCTGGTACTTCAAATACGTTGACGCGAATTAGATCGCCGCCGCCTAGAGTATAATTGGTGTCTATTGGGATAGATGGTGATACTTGCTGTGCTGTGGGAATTATTCGTTCTTTATCCGCTGTTCCTGATTGTACCGAAGGAAAGATTGGTTGTGTTGTTTGTGATACTATTTGTCCCTGAGCTAGGCTCGCACTCGGCGCAGCAACATTGACAGTGGTTAATAAAGCCACACCTAACAATGGCTGGGTGAGGAATTTCAGCAAACCTTTGTTCATCATATTCACCTGAGACTCTGAGACTATAATTGCCATAGTACTGTCTAAATATTTCTATCTTGACTATAGTTAATTATTGAATTTCCTCAATTTAATTGCCTTAACATTCTCATTTTCCTAGAAGAGTGTACTTTTCCGGAGGCAGATTATTTTTTATCGTTAAATTTTCGGTTAAGTTAACATAAATTATTTGGAGAGGCAACTCTCCAAATAGTCTAGAATATCTTGAGTTTAAGGTGTTTTGAGTAGTTGCTGCTCTAATCTGAGCAATTCTTCAACTCGTGCTTCTGTAGCAGGGTGACTAGAGAATAAGTTACCCAGAAACTGACCGGAAATTGGATTAATAATTAATAACGGCTCAAAAGAGGGGTTAGCATTTAAAGGTAACTGTCTGGCTATAGATTCTAACCTTTGTAGCGCCCGAGCTAAAGCGCGGGGATTACGAGTCAATCTGGCTGCACCTGCATCGGCGGAAAACTCTCGTGTACGCGAAATTGCTAGCTGTATGATTGTAGCCGCTATGGGGGCAAGTAATACCGTTAACAAAATACCTAAAGGATTTCCACCCCTGTTATTGTCTCGTGAACCACCACCAAACCATAAACTATAACTCAACATTTGTGCCAGAAACGATATAGCCCCGGCAATTGTGGCTGCAACAGCTTGTGTGAGGGTATCACGGTTAACAATATGAGTCAATTCGTGAGCAATCACACCTTCAAGTTCGTCATCTGGTAACATATTCAAAATACCTTCGGTCACAGCCACGGCGGCGTGTTCTGGATCTCTTCCGGTGGCGAAAGCGTTGGGAGTTGGGCTAGGAACAACGTAAATTCCCGGCATGGGAATGTTGGCGCGATCGCTCAATTTCCGTACCATACCATAAAGTCCCGGTGCTTGAGCCTCAGTTACGGGCTGGGCGCGGTAGACTCGCAGAGCAATCTGGTCTGATTGATACCAGGAAAACAGGTTTGTTGCTGCTGCTAACCCAATTCCGATCATTAAGCCGCCAGTACCGCCAATTATCCAGTAGCTAATGGCAATCAATAAACCACTCAGAACAGCCAGCAAAGCAACGGTTTTTAATTGATTGTTCATAATTCTGCTCTCCCGCTCATGGTACATGAGTTTCTTTTGGACCACAGCATGACTTAGGTCGCACTTTAATTGTATCTAGCTCAAATGAGATTTTGATGCTGAAAACCCCTCAAGTAAGTAAGGTTTTACCGAACACAGGGGTAAGATATCCTTTGCTTATCCTTACTTAATTTAATAAGTGCATAAGTGCAGAATAATATTCACCACCATCTTGTTAAGAATACATATTGTTTGGGTTCTATGTGGTTAAAAATCACGTGATTCTGTTCATTGGTTTTAAAATATAAAATAGCTAATAAATATAAATGATAAACTTAAGTAATTATGGCGATAGGTCTAGCTTAAACTGCGTTTTATAAGGCCTAGACCTCCTACTATTCCGACTTTTTGCCGGAAGCGATGGCTTGATTT
Organism: Anabaenopsis arnoldii; assembly: GCF_028331025.1. Lineage (NCBI taxonomy): Bacteria > Bacillati > Cyanobacteriota > Cyanophyceae > Nostocales > Nodulariaceae > Anabaenopsis > Anabaenopsis arnoldii. Next base: position 47,852 of record NZ_JAQMUH010000196.1, read on the forward strand.
TAACTTAATGTCTACTTGCACCTTAAGAAGTCATGGCAATTTTAGCCAATGTATTGTGGATTTTGATCATGGGCTTTTTTGTCGGTCAACTGGCCCGGCGTTTGGGTGCGCCCCCTTTAATTGGGATGATGTTAGTGGGGATAATTCTCAGCCGCCAAGTGCTAAATGTTATTAGTCCAGAGATGCTGAATGCTGCTCCTGTTTTCAGAACTTTAGCAGTGATGATTATCTTGATGAAAGCAGGACTGGGGTTAGACCGCGACAAATTAGCTCAACAGGGAACAGTGGCGCTGCGGTTAGGTTTTCTACCAGCTACAACTGAGGCGATCGCCATTGCTCTTGCTGCTATGGTAATCTTTAACTTCGACTTTCTCACTGGTTTACTCTTGGGTTGTATCATTGGTGCGGAATCTCCAGCTGTCATCGTTCCGGGAATGCTGAGGCTAAAAAGTTTAGGACGGGGCGTTACTAAAGGCATACCCGATGCGATTTTAACTGGTAGTGCTTTATCTGATGTGCTGTTATTGCTAGTTTTTAGTCTATTGCTGAGTTTCTTGGGCGAGGGGGGCGTAATCGAGGTTCTTCCTGGGGGCTTTACCCTCACTCCCCTGCAACTGCTTCCACTGCAAATGATCATGCAAATATTACTGGGAATACTATTGGGTTATTTAGCAGCGCGGTTATTAGTTGTGGTGTTAGTCAAGCAGAATTGGACTCAAAACGCCGTTCAAGATACGATGATTACTGCCAGTATTGCCTTATTTCTAGTAATTGCTGCTGAGGTATTACCTTACTTCTCTGGTTATTTAGCAGCCATGAGTATGGGTTTCTTTTTAATAGAACTGGATGCACCCCTAGCCAGAAAGTTACGCGGTGGTTTTGACAGCTTATGGATAGTAGCTGAGATTTTTTTGTTTGTTTTATTGGGTGCAACTATTCAACTCCAAGTATTAGAAAAAATTCTTCTCCCTGGGATATTAATTTTAATGATTGGTTTACTTCTCGGTCGGTCGTTAGGCTGGTATCTTTCCACACTGGGTAGTAATTGGAATTGGCGGGAACGACTGTTTTTATTACCTGCAAACTCACCCAAAGCCACAGTACAAGCAGCCATTGGAGCAATTCCCCTAACTCAAGGGGTTACCGGAGGTGAGATTATTTTAGCGATCGCAGCCTTATCAATTTTAGTGACAGCACCTTTAGGCGCTTGGGCAACCATGACCTTTGCACCTAAATTATTACAAAGGGGAGAAGTTGATCCCACAAAAGTGACAATTGCAACACCAACCTTACTACTAGCAGCAGTTGATACATCAAGTTTAGCTACAGCAGTTTTAACAAAAGTAGCAGATTTAGCACGAAGGACTAACGGTGAAGTCATCGTTCTGCATATAGTTAATCTCCCCAATCAGCAAGAAATCATAGAACTAGAGTTAAAAACTAAACAATTATTATTGGATATCAGACATAAGTTTATAAATGTGACGGGAACAGTTCCCGAGGAAATTATTCGCATCGCTCAAGAGTATAATACTACTGCAATTATCATGGGAAAACGAGGACATCAACCATGGGAAAAAGTTATTATTGGCTCAGTATCACAAACAGTATTAGAAACCAGTCACATACCTGTAATTTTGGTAGAAAATATGAAAACTTAGTAATATAGACAACGTATCAATCACCAATGAATGTATCTGCTCAATTATGGGAAGCAAATCAAGATTTAGCACAAGCTTGTCTAAATCATCCTTTTATCGAAGGTATCGCCAATGGTACTCTGGAAAAAGCCAAATTTGCTCATTATGTTGGACAAGATGCTTTTTTCTTAAAAGCTTTTGCCCGTGCCTACAGTATAGCCGCAGTCAGAGCCAAGGAATGGGAAGACTTTACCACATTTCACGCTTTAGCTGATGGAGTTTTGGCAGAACTCAAGCTACATAAGAGCTATGCTACTAACTGGGGAGTAGATTTAAGTACGACACAACCTGGAAATGCTACTCGTCGCTATACTGATTTTTTACTAGCTACAGCCTGGAGTACTGATATAGGTGTGATAGCTGCAGCTATGTCACCTTGTATGCGTCTTTATAGTTTTTTGGGACAACAGTTAGGAGCTAATGGTATTCCTGATCATCAATACGCTGATTGGATTTCAACTTATAGTAATGCTGAATTTGAAGCACTGACACAACAATTAGAAAGTTTGGTAGAAAAATATGCTGCTGGTAATACCTCACTCTATCCGACTTACCGTTACGCCATGTTTTGCGAGTTAGACTTTTTTGAAGCCGTTTGGGCAAAATAACTGCTAAACATTTATCAAATATGCTATGTATACATGGGAAAATTAGGTAATACAATCGCAATACCAGCGATAATGGCACGGAAGGAAAAATATGTCAGATAATTTAAGAAGCCAAGTTGTCACCCAAGGGGTGCAGCGATCGCCTAATCGCGCTATGCTACGTGCGGTTGGTTTTCAAGATGAAGATTTTAATAAAGCCATTGTGGGGATCGCTAATGGCTACAGTACCATCACTCCCTGCAATATGGGAATTAATAAACTGGCGCAAAGGGCAGAAATTGGCGTAAAAAACGCCGGCGCTATGCCCCAAATCTTCGGTACAATTACCATTAGCGATGGTATCTCTATGGGAACTGAGGGGATGAAATATTCTCTGGTATCCCGGGAAGTTATCGCTGACTCCATTGAAACCGCCTGTACTGGGCAAAGTATGGATGGTGTCTTAGCTATTGGTGGTTGTGATAAAAATATGCCTGGGGCTATGCTAGCCATGGCCCGCATGAATATTCCTGCTATTTTTGTTTACGGTGGCACAATTAAACCTGGTCACTACAATGGTAAAGATTTAACCGTTGTCAGTTCCTTTGAAGCAGTAGGGGAATACAGCGCCGGTAAAATTGATGATGATGAACTGTTAGCAGTAGAACGTCAGGCCTGTCCCGGTGCTGGTTCCTGCGGTGGGATGTTTACAGCTAATACTATGTCCTCGGCCTTTGAAGCTATGGGTATGAGCTTACCTTATTCTTCCACAATGGCAGCCGAAGACGCCGAAAAAGCCGACAGTACCGAAAGATCAGCTTTTGCTCTCGTGGAGGCTATACGTAAGCAAATATTACCCCGGCAAATTATCACCCGTAAATCTATAGAAAACGCCATTTCAGTAATTATGGCGGTGGGTGGTTCCACAAATGCGGTTTTGCACTTTTTAGCGATCGCTCGCGCAGCTGGTGTAGAACTAACTCTAGATGACTTTGAAACTATCCGTGGACGTGTCCCTGTTATCTGTGATTTAAAACCTAGTGGTAGATATGTAGCCACAGACCTACACAAAGCCGGTGGAATTCCTCAAGTCATGAAAATGTTACTAGTGCATGACTTACTCCACGGTGACTGCTTAACTATCACAGGTAAAACCGTCGCCGAATTATTGGCAGATATTCCAGCAGAACCACGCAGTGACCAGGATGTGATCCGTCCTTGGGATAATCCTATGTATGCTCAAGGACATTTAGCCATCCTCAAAGGTAATCTGGCTACAGAAGGGTCTGTAGCTAAAATTACCGGAGTCAAAAAGCCCATCATTACCGGTCCAGCACGGGTATTTGAGTCAGAGGAATCCTGTTTAGATGCCATCCTCGCCGGAAAGATTCAGGCTGGTGATGTTCTGGTGATTCGTTACGAAGGTCCTAAGGGTGGCCCTGGTATGCGAGAAATGTTGGCTCCTACATCCGCGATTATTGGTGCTGGATTGGGTGATTCTGTGGGTTTAATTACTGATGGGCGTTTTTCTGGTGGTACTTACGGGATGGTAGTTGGCCATGTAGCGCCAGAGGCTGCGGTTGGTGGTGCGATCGCTCTTGTGGAAGAAGGTGATAGTATCACTATTGATGCTTCCCAACGCCTATTGCAGTTAAACGTACCAGATGAAGAACTAGCCCGGCGACGTGCTAACTGGCAACCCTTACCCCCCCGTTATACTAAAGGTGTACTGGCTAAATATGCCAAGTTGGTATCTTCTAGCAGTGTAGGCGCAGTGACGGATTTAGATTTGTTTCATGATTAGTGATTAGTTACAGTCAGATGAGAAAACAATTCAGATTGTTTTCTCATCTAATAAATGTTCTGTGCATTCTGCCCATATTTGTTGACTAAACTAGATAATGAAAGACACTGTAAATCCTCCCGGAAGTTTTGGTTTACCGGTCATAGGCGAGACATTTTCCTTCATTCTTGACCCCGCCAATTTTGTCACCCAGCGCTACCGCAAACATGGGTCTATATTTAAAACTCATCTTTTGGGTAAACCGACTGTGGTGATGGTAGGGCCAGAAGCAATTGAGTTTCTCTTATCGAGTCACAGGGAATATTTTTCCTGGCGTGAAGGCTGGCCTGATAATTTCAAGACCTTGTTAGGTGAATCACTTTTTCTCCAAGATGGAGAAGAACACCAAAGAAATCGTCGCCTCATGATGCCAGCGCTACATGGTGTAGCCCTCACTAATTATGTGAGTACTATGGAGAGTATAACATATAATTATTTGAAAAAATGGGAAAATCAAGGGGAATTTACCTGGTTTACAGAATTTAAAAAGCTGACCTTTGATATTGCTAGCCAGCTATTATTAGGTACTGATTCTGTTTCCCAAAATAGTCGATTCAGTCATTTATTTACAGAACTAACCAATGGTTTATTTGCCATTAATCCACTCATTTTACCATTTACTAAATTGGGAAAAGCTGTAGCAGCCCGCGATCAAATTCTACAGCATTTGGCGCAAGTTGTTAAAGCACGTCAGCAACATCCTGGCCAAGACGCTATTAGTTTGTTAGTTCACTCAAAAGATGAGGATGGTAATAGTTTAAGTGAAACAGAACTTATTGCCCAAGCAGTACTGCTACTGTTTGCCGGACATGAAACTACCACCTCAATGCTAACTTGGTTATGTGTAGAATTAGCTCGTCATCCAGAAATATTACAACGCGCCAGAGAAGAACAATTCCAACTTTTAAGTAAAGGTGCTTTGAATTTAGAAGAACTTGGGAAAATGCCATATTTAGATCAGATTTTATCGGAGGTTGAAAGAGTTCATCCGCCAGTTGGTGGTGGCTTTCGTCGTGTTGTCAAGGATTATGAGTTTAATGGATTTCATGTTCCTGCAGGTTGGCAAGCTTTATATTCTATATTTGCAACTCATCACCTCGAAGCAATTTACCCCAACCCAGAACGGTTTGACCCAGACCGCTTTAGTCCCCAACGCCAAGAACACAAACAATATCCTTATAGTTTAATTGGTTTCGGTGGTGGTCCACGGGTTTGTATTGGCATCGCCTTTGCCAAAATGGAAATGAAAATAGTTGCTTCTCATCTTCTGCGTAGCTATTATTGGGAAATATTACCTAATCAAAGTTTGGATGTGGTGAGAATTCCTACCAATCGTCCCCAAGATGGATTACGGGTTCGGTTCTGTCCCTTGTAGAATAGCCACCAACCCAGCATTCCTAACGCCCAGGGGACAACTGAGTAATAATTTGATCTTTTTTACCAGCGACAAAATCGGCAAAGCGCCGCGCTAAAGGCGGTATAATTACCAATGGGTTACTAAAACCGGAAAAAACATGAATACCCTCAAATCCTGGAATAGCACCAACTAAGGGTAGGCGATCGCCACTAAAAGCCACTAAGCAATGATGCCAAGTTCCTGGTAAGTTGGCTAATGGAGGTAGTACTTGCTGAATACTGGTTCTTAGCCATTTTTCGCTTTCCTGTGCATTTATTTGGGCAAAAGGGTCTGTGAGGACTCGGCTAATTTGACCCAGGCGCAAACTACCATCTTGAAATTGAATCGCACCTACATCTAAAATCGGCGGCACTGGTTCTTTGGTTGTGTCTTGCCACAAGGCTTCTATTTTACTAGATTCCGCTTCTAAGTCAAACCTTTGTAAATTTGCGGGCATTACTAAGGTGTTTAATTTCAAGTCAACAGGTGGTGTTTGAATTACTTCTGCATGGGTAAAATACAGCTTGATGGGGATACCTGCTAATTTTAGCAGTTGTCGGCTGAAGCCCCCGGCACAAATTACCACGTTGTCACAGTGGTAAGTTTCAATGGTTGTGCGAACACCTGTCAACTTAATTCCGGTGTCAGCAGATGAGACGGTCTGGAAATCAATCACCTGCGCAATTTCCATTTCACCCCCAGCACGGAGGAAGGCTTGGATATAAGCTTGGGTTGTTTTGTGGGGGTTAATGTGACCATGTTTCACAGTTAGAGCACCAGCGATGGAGTGTGGGTTAAGTACTGGTTCCAACTCGCAAGCCTGTTTGATATCGAGTAACTGAGGGGGAATACCAACATGACTATAGGATGCAGCGGTTGCTTTTGGGTCTTGATCGGCGGCGATGGTTAGTAATAAATCTATTTCCCGCAACTCGGTTTGAGCTTCTAATTCCTGGTTCAAATTCTGGTAGACGGCGATGGACTCTTGACATAGTTGGCGCGTTAGGGGTGTAGTCCCAGACCAATAAGCCAACCCACCATAACTATAGCGAGTGGCATTCTGGGCTGTTTGGTGTTGCTCTAACAAAAGCACGCTCCAGCCTATTTTACGCAGTTCGTAGGCGATCGCCGCCCCCGTAATTCCCCCCCCGACCACAATCCAGTCATAGTTATTCATGGATTTAAACCTGATTTTGATTGTCAGTCATATATATAGTCATCCTATTTGACTTGAGAAATTATCAGTGAGGAAAGGGAACACCGGAACACCGGAACACCGGAACACCGGAACAGAAATTGTTCATGAATCATTTAGGATTGCTATATATACAATATCTGGCATTGAGGACTGAAAATAGGAATAACTCAGGTAAAGCCCCAGGGGAAGACCCAAGAAAAAACCAGGTGTTGAGATTTGAGATTCACACAGAAGGGGCAAAAAGCGCTCGGAGCAAGGGAAAGAAGCCGGAGTATGTGACCTAAAAAAAAAGTTTGTCAAACCCCTTGACGAAACCAGATAGAATAGATATATTAAATAAGTGCCAAGGCGAGAGCCGAAAACACCTGAACCGAGAAAACAAAATACTTTGAAAGTTAAAGAATAACCAATCCTCGTCAAGAAGATTTAGTTTGGGTAGAGAAACCCAAGGTTAATCAAAAATTATAACAGGAATCCGCAATAAGAAGTTATTCGGAGACCA